>NZ_JBJHAO010000004.1:0-264719 GCF_054051075.1 Blastococcus sp. SYSU DS0617 | reverse complement strand
GGCTCCGTCTGCGGCTGGATGTCCAACACTACGCCGGTTTCCGTTGCCCCCGCCAGCGGCGGGTCCCGGTCCGGCGGCCCCTCAGGGCCGCGCGGCGCAGAAAGAAAGTTACGTGCCCCCGGGGGCGGTGTCAAACGGCCTGCACGTGACGCCCGACACCGGGCCGTCACACGCGGCACACCGCCCGTTCACATGGCCGCGGCCGCCCGGTCAGCCGGCTCTGCGGACTCCCGCGACCGACCGCTTGCCACGGCGCAGCACGAGCCAGCCGCCGGGCAGCCAGGCGTCGTCCGCCGGCACGGCGTCCGCGTCTGCGACGCGCTCGTTGTTCAGATAGGCGCCGCCCTCCTTCACCGTCCGGCGTGCCTCCGAGAGGCTGGCGACCAGGCCGGTCTGCTGCATCAGCTGGGCGATGGTGGGCAGTGCCCCGTCGACCGTGACGCTCCCGGCCTCGGTGAGCGCGGCACTCAGCGTGCCGGCGTCCAGGGAACTGAGGTCGTCGCGACCGAAGAGCGCCCGACCGGCCGCCTCGGCCTGGCGGAGCTGTTCCGCCCCGTGCACGAGCAGCGTCAGCTCCTCGGCGAGCGCGCGCTGGGCGGCCCGGGCCGCCGGCTTCTCGACGCTCTCCGCGATCAGCGCCTCGACCTCTTCTGCCGGCCGTTCCGAGTACAGCGGCAACCAGGTCCGCGCGTCGGCATCGTCGGCGTTCAGCCAGAACTGGAAGAAGGCGTACGGAGAGGTGAGCGTCGGGTCGAGCCAGACCGCGCCACCTTCGGTCTTGCCGAACTTCGTGCCGTCGGCCTTCGTGACCAGTGGCGTCGAGAGCGCGTGGACCTTCGCCCCCGACGTCCGACGTACGAGATCGGCCCCGGCCGTGATGTTGCCCCACTGGTCGGAGCCACCGGTCTGCAGCGTCACCCCGTGCCGCTGGTGCAGTTCCCGGTAGTCGTTCGCCTGCAGGATCTGGTAGCTGAACTCGGTGAAGCTGATGCCGGCCTCGGAGTTCAGCCGTGCCGAGACCGCCTCCTTCGCCAGCATCTGGCTGACGCGGAAGTGCTTGCCGATCTCCCGGAGGAAGTCGATGGCCGAGAGCGGCTGGGTCCAGTCCAGGTTGTTCACGTAGATCGGCGCCGGGAGGCCGTCGCGTTCCGCCGGCAGGTCCAGGAAGGGGGCCACCTGGTCGCGGATGCGCTGCACCCAGCCGGCCACGGTGTCCCGGTCGTTCAGCTGGCGCTCCCCCGTCATACGGGGATCCCCGATGAGCCCGGTGGCGCCGCCCACCAGGACGACCGGCTGGTGGCCGGCCCGCTGGAGGGCCCGCAGCACCATGAACTGCACGAGGTGCCCGACGTGCAGGCTCTGGGCCGTCGGGTCGACCCCCAGGTAGTAGGTGACCGGCCCCTCGGCGAGGTGCGCCCGCAGTGCGGCCTCGTCGGTGCTCTGGGCGATCAGCCCGCGGCGGTGCAGCTCGTCGATCACGTTGCGTTCGGCAGAGGGGGTCACGGGGATCCATCCTGCCCGCCCGCGCGGCGCCGCGGTTTCCCACCCGCCCGGAACACGCTCACCGAGGGCGCATCCGTCGCCCAGAACCGCCACGGCAGGTGCTGGGCCTGACTGATGCCGACCCGCGGACCGGCCGACACGGCGGACGGCGGCGACCCCCGGTGCAGCCGCACCGGCGACGACGGGTCGAGCAGGTCGGCGCCCCTGTCGTCCGGCCCGATCCCGAGCGCCTGGGTGAGGCGGGCCGGCCCGCGGGCGAGGTCCCGGGACACCCGGGCGGCAGGACGCCGCGCGCGGGCCAGGTCCTCCCCCACCACGAGCTCGCCGGCGCGCAGCAGCACCGCCGAGCCCCGGCCCTCCGGCCCGACGACGACGTTGGCGCACCAGTGCACGCCGTAGCTGAAGTACACGTACAGCCGCCCGGGCGGGCCGAACATGATCGCCGCGCGCGAGGTGGGGCCACGGTGCGCGTGCGAGGCCGGGTCCTCCCCCGCGCCCGAGTAGGCCTCGACCTCGGTGAGCCGCAGCGCCACCCGGCCGTCCGGGCGGTCGGTCACCACCCAGCAGCCCAGCAGCGCCGGCGCCACGACCTCGACCGGCCCGAGCAGGTCGTCGGCGCGGACGAGGGGACCCGGCTCGGGCCGGTCGGCGTCGGACGGAGAGCTCAGAGCGCCGCTGCCACGGGTGAGGACGACGCCCACTCGGCGTGCCCGGTGGCGAGCGCCTTGAGCCCGTTGATCTGCTCGGCCACCCGCTCGGGCGCGGTCCCCCCGCGGGTGCTGCGGGCGGCCAGGGCGCCGCGCACGGAGAGCACCGACCGCACGTCGGGGGTGAGCCGCTCGTCGATGCCGGCCAGCTGGTCGTCGTCCAGCTCGTCGAGCTCGAGGCCCGCCTGCTCGCAGAACGCAACCATCTCGCCGCTGATCTCGTGCGCGGACCGGAACGGCACGCCCTGCCGGACCAGCCACTCGGCGACGTCGGTGGCCAGCGCGAAGCCCTGGGGCGCGGCGGCCTCGAGCACCTCCGGGCGCAGCGTGAGGGTGGCGACCATGCCCGTGACGGCGGGCAGCAGGAGGAGCAGCTGGGACAGCGAGTCGAGAACCGGCTCCTTGTCCTCCTGCAGGTCGCGGTCGTAGGCCAGCGGCAGGCCCTTCAGCATGGTGAGCAGCCCGGTGAGGTTGCCGACGAACCGGCCGGACTTCCCCCGGGCCAGCTCGGCGATGTCCGGGTTCTTCTTCTGCGGCATGATCGACGACCCGGTGGCCCAGGCGTCGTCGAGCCGGGCCCAGCCGAACTCGGTCGACGTCCACAGCACGACTTCCTCCCCCAGCCGGGAGAGGTGGACGCCGATCATCGCCGCCACGAAGCAGAACTCGGCGGCGAAGTCGCGGTCGCTGACGCCGTCGATCGAGTTGTCCGTGGCGCGATCGAAGCCCAGCTCGGCGGCGACGGCGTCCGGGTCGAGCGGCAGGGACGACCCGGCCAGCGCACCCGAGCCGTACGGGCTAACGGCAGTCCGCCGGTCCCAGTCGCGCAGCCGGTCGACGTCGCGGGCGAACGAGTGCGCGTGCGCCAGCAGCTGGTGGCTGAAGAGCACCGGCTGCGCGTGCTGCAGGTGCGTCATGCCCGGGGCGGCCACGTCGGCGTACCGCTCCGCCAGGCCCACGATCGCGTACTCCAGCGACGCCAGCTCGCCGGCCAGCGCACGGACGTGGTGGCGCAGGTAGAGCCGCAGATCCGTGGCGATCTGGTCGTTGCGGCTGCGGCCGGCGCGGAGCTTGCCGCCCAGCGCCCCGAGCTTCTCGGTGAGCCCGCGCTCGAGCGCCTCGTGCACGTCCTCGTCGCTCTCGATGGCCGTGAAGGTGCCGGCCTCGACCTCGTCGGAGAGCTGACGCAGCGCACCGAGCATCTGCTCGAGCTCGTCGTCGGCGAGCAGCCCGGCGCGGTGCAGCACCCGGGCGTGGGCGCGCGAGCCGGCCAGGTCGAAGGGGGCCAGTGCCCAGTCGAAGTGGGTCGACTTGCTGAGCGCGGCCATGGCCGGCGACGGGCCGCCGCCGAAGCGGCCGCCCCAGAGCCGGGTCTGCGATCCAGGGGGGTTGCTGCTCACGTGCCGGGTTCCTCTTCCAGGTCGTTCTGCAGTTCGGGGTACACGGCCGGCGTCCGCTCGGCGAGCGCGCGCAGCCGGGCGGCCAGGGCCGCCCCTCCGTCGGGGTCGCGAGAGACGACCAGCAGAGTGTCGTCCCCGGCGATGGTGCCCAGGACGTCGGGGAGGCCGACCTTGTCCAGCGCCGAGGCCAGGAACTGCGCGGCGCCGGGCGGCGTGCGCAGCACGGCGAGGTTGGCGCTGCCCTCGGCGCCGGTGAGCAGGTCGGCCAGCAGCCGGGTCAGCCGCGCCGGAGCGGTCTGCGCCGGGCGCAGCGGCGCGTTCTCCGGCGGCAGCACGTAGGACGCCGGGGCCCCGTCGGAGCCCCGCATCTTGACCGCGCCCAACTCGTCGAGGTCCCGGGAGAGCGTGGCCTGGGTGACCTCGATGCCGGCGCCGGCCAGCAGCGCGGCCAGGTGGGTCTGCGACGTCACCGACTGGGCCTCGATGAGCTCGCGGATCCGGGCCTGCCGTGCGCTGCGGCTGGGAGCCGACGTCATCGTCGTCTCCTCGTCACGCGTGCTCCAGCAGCCAGATCAGCACGGCCTTCTGCGCGTGCAGCCGGTTCTCCGCCTCGTCCCACACCGCGCTGTTCGGCCCGTCGATCACGTCGGCCGCGATCTCCTTGCCGCGGTAGGCGGGCAGGCAGTGCAGGACGACGGCGTCGTCGGCAGCGCGGCCCAGGGCGGCGTCGTCCACCGCGTACGGCAGGAACGGCGCGATGCGGGCGTCGTACTCGCCCTCCTGCCCCATGGAGACCCAGGTGTCGGTGACCAGGACGTCGGCGCCGTCGGCGGCGGCCGCGGGATCCGGGGTCCAGGCGACCGAGCCGCCGGTCTCCGCGGCGATCTCGCCCGCCTTCTTCAGGACCGCCGGGTCGGGCTGGAACTCCTCGGGCGAGCCGATGCGCACGTGCATGCCGGCGGTGGCACCGCCGAGCAGGTAGGAGTGGGCCATGTTGTTCGCGCCGTCACCGAGGTAGCTCATCGAGCGGCCGGCCAGGGAGCCCCTTCGCTCGATGACGGTCTGCAGGTCGGCCAGGATCTGGCAGGGGTGGAACTCGTCGGTCAGCGCGTTGACCACCGGCACCCGACTGGCCGCGGCCATCTCCTCGATGCGGTCCTGGCCGAAGGTGCGCCAGACGATCGCGGCGACCTGCCGGTCCAGCACGCGGGCGGTGTCGGCGATCGGCTCGCCCCGGCCCAGCTGGCTGGTGGCGGCGTCGATGACCAGCGGGTAGCCCCCGAGCTCGGCGACGCCCACCGAGAACGAGACGCGGGTACGGGTCGAGGGCTTGTCGAACAGCACCGCGACGGCCCGCGGCACCCCGTTGGCCGCACGCAGCGGAACCGGCGCCTCGGCCGTGTGCCGGGTGGCCTTGAGCGAGGCGGCCAGGGCCAGCACCTCGGCCTGCTCGGCCGGGCTCAGGTCGTCGTCCCTGAGGAAGTGGCGGGTCACGAGTCGGTCTCCCGGGCAGCGGTGTCGAGGGCGGCGGGCAGCGCGGCGACGAAGGCGTCGATCTGCGCGTCCGTGAGCACCAGCGGCGGGGCGAGCCGCAGCACCCCCGGCGCCACGGCGTTGGTGAGGAACCCGGCGGAGCGCAGCTGCGCCTCCAGCGCGGGGGCGACGTCGGCGGTGAGGACGACGCCGAGCAGCGCGCCCCTCCCCCGGACGCCGCTGATGCCGGCGTGGCCCAGCCCCTCGATGCCGGTGGTGAACCGGTGCTCGATCTCCTTGGCCCGCTCGAGCAGCCCCTCGTCGCGAATGGTGTCGAGCACCGCGAGGGCGGCGGCCGCGGCGATCGGGTTGCCGCCGAAGGTGGAGCCGTGCGACCCGGCGGTGAGCAGGTCGGCGGCGTCGCCGAAGGCCAGCATCGCGCCGATCGGCAGCCCACCGCCGAGTGCCTTGGCCAGCGTGATGACGTCGGGGTGCAGCCCGTCGGCCTGGTGCGCGAACCAGTGCCCGGTGCGCCCCATGCCGGTCTGCACCTCGTCCAGGGCGAACAGCGCTCCGGCGTCGGCCGCCGCGCCGGCCGCGGCCGCGAGGTAGCCGGGCGGCGCGGGCAGCACGCCGCCCTCGCCGAGCATCGGCTCGAGCAGCACCATCGCGGTCCGCTCGTCCACGGCCGAGGTGAGCGCCGCGGTGTCGCCGTACGGCACGTAGGAGACCCCGCCGGGCAGCGGCGCGAACGCGGCCGCCTTGGACGGCTGGCCGGTGAGCGCGAGGGCGCCCATCGTCCGCCCGTGGAAGGCGCCCTCGGCAGTGATCACCTGGGGCCGGCCGGTGAGCCGGCTGAGCTTGAACGCCGCTTCGTTGGCCTCGGCGCCGGAGTTGCAGAAGAACACCCGCCCCGGGCGCCCGACGAGCTCCAGCAGCCGCTCGGCCAGCGTCACACCGGGCTCGTGCATCGCCAGGTTGGAGACGTGTCCGAGCTTCGCCGCCTGGGTGGTGATGGCCTCGACGACCTTGGGGTGGGCGTGACCGAGGATCGTGGTCGCGATGCCACCGAGCAGGTCGGTGTACTCGCGGCCGTCGACGTCGCGGACGGTCGCCCCGGAGCCGGAGTCCAGCGCCACCGGGGGCGTCCGGTAGTTGCCCATCATCACGGCCGACCAACGGCGGGCCAGCTCCTCCGTGTGCGTCATGGTGCTGTGCCCTCCTCCTGGGTCGTCGGTGCGGGGGTCGTCGTCGCGGGGATCGGCAGGCTCGGGACGACCATCGTCCCGGTGCCCTCGGTGGTGAACATCTCCAGCAGCAGCGCGTGCGGCGTGCGCCCGTCGACGACGGTCGCGCGCTTGACCCCGCCCTCGACCGCCCGCAGGCAGGCGGCCATCTTCGGCGCCATCCCGGCGTCGAGGTCGGGAAGGATCTCGGCCAGTGCCGCGGCGTCGATCTGCTGCACGAGCGAGTCACGGTCGGGCCAGTCGGCGTAGAGGCCCTCGACGTCGGTGAGGACGACGAGCTTCACCGCCCCCAGCGCCACGGCGACGGCCGCGGCCGCGGTGTCGGCGTTGACGTTGTGCACGACGCCGTCCCGGTCGGGGGCGACGGTCGCGATCACGGGGATGTGGCCGGCCTCCAGCAGCGCGGTCACCGGGGCCGGGTCGACCTGGACGACGTCGCCGACGAGGCCGATGTCGACCGGCTCGCCGTCCACGACCGCCCGGGTGCGCTCGGCGGTGAACAGGCCGCCGTCCTCACCCGACAGGCCGACCGCGAGCGGGCCGTGCTGGTTGATCAGCCCGACGACCTCGGGGGTGACCTGGCCGGTGAGCACCATGCGGACGACGCCGATCGTCTGCTCCGTGGTGACCCGCAGGCCGCCCCGGAACTCGCTCTCGATGCCGAGCCGCCCGAGCATCTCGGTGATCTGCGGACCACCGCCGTGGACGACGACCGGCAGGATGCCGCAGGTCCGCAGGAAGACCATGTCGTCGGCGAAGGCGCGGCGGCACTCGTCGTCGACCATGGCGTGGCCGCCGTACTTGATCACCACGACGTTGCCGTGGAACTCCTTGAGCCACGGCAGCGCCCCGGTGAGGACGGCGATCCGGCGGGCGTCGCCCTCGGGGTCGTGGGTGCGCATGACCCGGTGGGTGCCGAGCCGCCGGCGTGGCGGTGTCGGGTCGACCGAGACGTCGGGCGGGGTGGGGTCCTGCGCCTCGGGGTCGTGGACCGTGGTCACGTGCGGCTCGGGCTCCTGGGCGCTCACGTCGAGTACGCCGAGTTCTCGTGCACGTAGGCGATCGACAGGTCGTTGGTCCAGATCGTCGCCTCCTCGGTGCCGGCCCTCAGGTCGACCTCGATGGTGATGGCCCGGCCGGTGAGGTCGACGCCCTCGCGCGGGTCCCCGATCGCGCCGCCCCGGCAGACGGTGACGCCGTTGATGGTCACGTCCACCTGGTCGGCCTCGAACGCGGCGTCGGTGGTGCCGATGGCGGCGAGCACCCGGCCCCAGTTGGGGTCGTTGCCGAACAGCGCCGTCTTGAGCAGGTTGTTGCGGGCGCAGGCCCGGCCGGCGGTCAGCGCGTCGTCGACGGTGGCCGCGTTGCGGACGGTGATCGCGATGTCCTTGGTCGAGCCCTCGGCGTCGGCCAGCAGCTGCATGGCCAGGTCGGTCGCCGCCGCGGTGAGGGCCTCGGTGAGCTGCTCCTCGGTCGGCGTGACCCCGCTCGCCCCGTTGGCCAAGGCGATGACCGTGTCGTTGGTGGACAGGCAGCCGTCGGAGTCGACCCGCTCGAAGCTGGCCGCGGTCGCCGTCGCCAGCGCCCGCTGCAGGACGTCGGGGTCGGCGCTCGCGTCGGTGGTGAGGACGACGAGCATCGTGGCCAGGCTGGGCGCCAGCATCCCGGCGCCCTTGGCCATGCCGCCGATGCTCCAGCCCTCCCGCTGCTGGACCGTCGTCTTGGGCACGCTGTCGGTGGTCATGATCGCCCGGGCGGCGTCCGCTCCGCCGTCCTCCGAGAGGGCCTGCGTCGCGGCGGTGACCCCGGCGGTCAGCTTCTCCATGGGCAGCCGCACGCCGATCAGCCCGGTGCTGGCGACGGCGACGTCGATCGCGCCCAGGCCCAGCTCCTCGGCCACGTGCTCGGCGGTGGTGTGGGTGTCGGCGAAGCCCTCGGGTCCGGTGCAGGCGTTGGCGCCGCCGGAGTTGAGGACGACGGCCTGGCAGCGCTGACCGGCCAGCACCTGCCGGCTCCAGATCACCGGGGCGGCCGGGAAGCGGTTGGTGGTGAAGACGGCGGCGGCAACGTCGTCGGGGCCGGTGTTGAGCACCAGCGCGACGTCGGGGTCGCCGCTGGACTTCAGTCCGGCCGCGACGCCGGCGGCGCTGAAGCCCTTCGGGGCGGTGACGCTCACGGTGCTACTCCAACCAGGGGAAGGCCGGTGGTCTCGGGGAGGCCGAGGGCGAGGTTGGCGCACTGCAGCGCGGCGCCCCCGGTGCCCTTGGTGAGGTTGTCGACGGCCGCGACGACCACCAGCCGGCCGGCGTCGGCGTCGACGGCGATCTGCAGCGCCACGGTGTTGGCGCCCAGCACCTGCGCGGTGGTCGGCCACTGGCCCTCGGGCAGCAGGTGCACGAACGGCTCGTCGGCGTAGGCCTTCTCGTACGCCGCCCGGGCACTCTCGGCGTCCACCCCGGGTGCCAGCTTCGCCGAGCAGGTGGCGAGGATGCCCCGGCTCATCGGCACCAGCGTCGGCGTGAAGCTCACGCCGACCGACGTCCCGGCCGCCTGCGACAGGTTCTGGATCATCTCCGGCGTGTGCCGGTGCACCCCGCCGACGCCGTAGGCGCTGACCGAGCCCATGACCTCGCTGCCGAGCAGGTGCGGCTTGGCGGACTTGCCCGCACCACTGGTCCCGCTGGCCGCGACGACCACGACCTCGGGCTCGACGAGGCCCGCGGCCAGGGCCGGGGCCAGCGCGAGGGTGACCGAGGTCGGGTAGCAGCCGGGGACGGCGATCCGCCGGGCGCCGGCCAGCTTCTCCCGCTGGCCGGGCAGCTCCGGCAGGCCGTAAGGCCAGGAACCCGCCCACGAACTTCCCCCACCCGACCCACCCGACCCGTACCAGCGCTCCCACGCGGCGGGATCGGTGAGCCGGTGGTCGGCGCCGCAGTCGACGACCAGGGTGTCCGCCGGGAGCTGGGCCGCGATGGCGGCCGACTCCCCGTGGGGCAGCGCCAGCACAACGACGTCGTAACCGGACAGGCTCGTCGCGTCGCTCGACTGCACGACCATGTCGGCGTAGGGCAGGAGGTGCGGCTGCAGTTCGCCCAGGCGTCGGCCGGCGCTCGAGTTGGCGTGCACCCCGGCCAGCGCGAGGTTCGGGTGCGCGGCCAGCAGGCGGCACACCTCTCCCCCGGCGTACCCGGTGGCGCCGGTGACCCCGACCGTCCACGTCTGCCCTGTGCTCACGATGCATGACCATACACGGTCATGCATGACCGCTCACTTCGTTATGGGCAGCGTCCCCGCCTGCGGTAGAACGACGGCCATGATCCTGCCGACGGTCCGGGATCCCCGCCTGGTCACCGTCCGCCGCGGCGGAACGCTCTCCGATGCGGACCACCAGCTCCTCGCGCTGTGGGCGGCGGCCTGCGCGGAGCACGTCCTCCCTCTCTTCGAGGCGGTCCGGCCCGAGGACGGGAGGCCGCGCGCAGCGATCGAGGCCGCCCGCGCCTGGGTGCGGGGCGAGGTCGGCATGATGGCGGCCCGTGCCGCGGGCGGTCATGCCATGGGGGCGGCGAGGGACCTGCGGGGGGCCGCACGGCATGCCGCGTACGCGGCCGGACAGGCCGGTGCCGTCGCGCACGTCGCCGCCCACGACCTCGGCGCGGCGGCCTACGCGATCAAGGCGGTCCGCGCCGCCGCGCCGGCCGGCGAGAGCGAGGCCGCGGGACAGGCCGAGTGCCGCTGGCAGCGCGACCAGCTCCCGGACGCGGTCCGCGACCTCGTGCTGGACGACCAGCGCGTGCGGAACGAGATCTGCTGGTCGGTGTTCACCTGCTGAGCGCGCCGGCGCCGGTCCTCGCGCCGCCGGGCGGCCGGCGCGATCCGGTTACCGGTCCGCGACCTGGGCATCCGCCCCGACGTGAGCTCCTTCGACCGGATCGTCATCATCTTCAACCCGCAGAGCACCGGCGACGCGGAGGAACGGGCGGAGGAGCTCCGCGACGACCTCGCCGCGCGGCTGCCGGGGGTGCCCTCGGAGCTCTCGCCCACCCAGCACGCGGGGCACGCCCGGAAGCTGGCCAGGGAGGCGGCCGCGACGGGCAGCCCTCTCGTCGTCTCGGTGAGCGGCGACGGCGGCTACAACGAGGTCGTCAACGGCGTCATGGACGCCGCGAACGACCGGGCCGTCTGCGCGGTGCACGCGGCGGGCAACGCCAACGACCACCGGCGCACGACCCGGCAGGGACCGCTCGCGGACGCGATCGTGGCCGGGGACGTCCGGCGGATCGACCTGCTCCGGCTCACCCTCGGCACGGGCGAGACCGCGGAGGCCCGGTACGCGCACTCCTACATCGGCGTGGGCCTGACACCGGTGGTCGCGGTCGACCTGGAGAAGGGCGGCAAGGGGTCGTGGCGCGAAATGGTGTCGGTGGTCCGCGGGTTCTGGCGCTTCCGGCCCTTCCCCATCCGGTCCGAGGACGGTCGACGGCACCGGATCGACAGCCTGGTGTTCGCCAACATCGCCGAGATGGCGAAGTACGCGAAGCTCAGCGACGGCGGCGCCCCGGACGACGGCCGCTTCGAGGTGATCACCGAGCGGCGCACCGGCCGGCTGCGGTCGCTGGCCACGGCGATCCGGGCGGCGACGCGGGGCCTGGGCCCGCAGCCCAGCGTCACCCACTACGCCTTCACGCCGCTCGTACCGATGCCGCTGCAGCTGGACGGCGAGCTCGTCGAGCTGGAGGCGGACGTACCGGTGGCCGTGGACATCGCCCCGCTGGCGCTGGCGACGGTCGGCTGACGCCGGCGGGCTCAGGCGACCGGGTCGGTGTCGCCGTAGGGCTGCAGGCGGAGCTGCCGGGCGGCGTCCTCGGGCGTGGTCGCGCGGAGGACGTCGAGCTCGTCCTTGCCGGCGCGCACGAACCGGCCCGACCACTGGTCGAGCTCACCGGCGGCGATGGCGGCGATCAGCTCGACCACCCGCTCCGGCGGCGTCCAGTCGGTGAACCCCTCCCACATGTGCATGGAGCGGGTCATCGGGGTGTCCACCACGCCGGGTGCGACGTCGAACGCCCGCACGTCCGAGCCCTCGAGCCCGGCCGCCAGCGACTCGGTGAGCCGCATGAGCCCGGTCTTGGCCACCGAGTAGGCCGAGTAGTCGGGGTTGGCCCGGGTACTCATGCCGCTGGCGATGTTCACGATCCGGCCGCTGTTGCGCAGCACCATCCACGGCACGACCGTCCGGACGGTCAGCAGCGCGCCGCGCACGTGGCTGGAGACGACGTCCCACCACTGGTCGGGGTCGGCCTCCCAGACGGGCACCTCGAACTCGTCGATCAGCCCGGCGTTGTTGACCAGCAGCGCGATCGGCCCGAGCTCCTCGCGCACCACGCCGACCGCCTCCTCCACCGAGGCGCGGTCGGTGACGTCGGCGGCCACGGCCAGCGTGCGGCCGCCGGTGGCGGCGGCGACCTCGTCCATCGCCGTCCGCAGCCGCTCCTCACCCCGGGCGAGCCCGGCCACCGCCATGCCGCGGGCCGCCAGCCCCTCCGCGAGGTGCCGGCCGATGCCGGTCGACGCCCCGGTGACCAGGGCGACCCCGGACAGCTCAGGCACGGAGTTCGGCACCGGTCGCGGCGGCGGCAGCGGTGACCGCGGCGTCGCGCACGGCGGCCGCCTCCTCACCGGTCAGCGTCCGGTCCGGCGCCCGCAGCGTCAGCGCGAACGCCAGCGACCGGGAGCCGGCCGGCACCGGGGCACCGGTGTAGACGTCGAAGAGCCGCAGCGACTCCAGCAGCTCGCCGGCACCCTCGCGCAGCGCGGCGGCCACCGCGGCGGACGGGACGTCGTCCCGCACGATCAACGCGAGGTCCTGGAGGACCGGCGGGAAGGCCGAGATGTGCGGGCCGACGGCGACCGCGGCCGCGGGCAGCGCGTCCACGTCGAGCTCCATGACCGACGTGCGGGCCGGCAGCTCCAGCGCGGCGCACACCCGCGGGTGCAGCTCGCCCGCGTGCCCGACGACGACGTCGCCGACCAGCAGCTCGGCGCAGCGACCCGGGTGCCACGGCGCCCGCTCCCCCGCCCGGACGGCCAGCTCGACTCCGGATGCGGCGGCGACGCGGCGGGCGGCCTCGACGGCGTCGGCCCAGGTCGCCGGACGCCCGGCGCCCCACCAGCCGCGCGGCTCGCGGTTGCCGGCCAGGGCCACCGCCACGTGCCAGGGCTGCCGGGGCACAGCGGCCAGCAGCGCGGCGAGCGTGTCGTCGTCGGGGCGGGCCTCGACGCCGGGGAGAGGCGCGGGCGTGCGCACCCCGCCGGGGAACACCGCGCCGTGCTCGAACAGCGCGAGGTCGCGCTGCCCGCGGGAGAGGTTGCGGGCCAGGGTGGCCAGCAGGCCGGGCAGCAGCGTCGTCCGCAGCGCCGGCTCCTCCTCCGACAGCGGGTTGCGCACCAGCACGAGCTGCCGGCGCTCGTCGTCGTCGGGCAGGCCCAGCGCGTCCAGGGCCGGCGTCCCGACGAACGGGTAGGACGGCGCCTCGACATAGCCGGTCTCGGCGAGGGCCCGGCCGATCGCCCGGCGGCGGCGCTGCACGTCGGTCAGGCCGCGCCCCGGGGGCGCCGTCGGCAGCACCGACGGGATGTCGTCATAGCCGGCGAGCCGGACGACCTCCTCGACCAGGTCGGCCGGGTCGGTCAGGTCGGGACGCCAGGACGGCGGGGTGACCAGCAGGTCGGTGCCGTCCCCGTCGACGGAGCAGCCCACGGCCGTGAGCAGCTCGACGACCTGCATCGGCGAGTACGCCACCCCGGCGGTGCGTACGGGGCGCGCGGCGTCCAGCGGAATCTGCGGCCGGGGCCCCCGGGTGTCGAGGTCGACGACGCCGCCCACGACGGTCGCGCCGCCGTACTCGGAGAGCAGGTCGGCGGCGCGGGCCAGCGCGACCACGGTCATCTCCGGGTCGACGCCGCGCTCGAAGCGCTTGGCCGCCTCGCTGGGCAGCCGGTGCCGGCGGGCGGTGCGGGCGACGCCGGTGGGCTCCCAGTGCGCTGCCTCCAACAAGATCGACGTCGTCGCTCTGTCCCCTCCGCTACCGATCTCGGTGGTCGCACCGCCCATCACGGCGGCCAGGCCGATCGGCCCGGAGTCGTCGGTGATGAGCAGGTCGTCGGCCGACAGCGAGCGCACCGTGCCGTCCAGGGTGGTGAGCTTCTCGCCCTCGCGGGCGAGCCGGACGGCGATGGGACCGCTGACGGCGTCCCGGTCGAAGGCGTGCATCGGCTGGCCGAGCTCGAGCATCACGTAGTTGGTGACGTCGACGGCCAGCGAGATGCTGCGGACACCCGCCTGGGCCAGCCGGCGGCGCAGCCACCAGGGGCTCGGCGCGGTCGGGTCGAGGCCCTCCATCGCCAGCATGGAGAAGCGGTCGCAGCGCTCCGGCTCGGCGACGGTGACCTGCCAGGCGGGAGCGCCGGACCAGGCCGGCGGCGTGGCGGCGCCCGGGTCGCGCCACGGGGCACCCAGGCCGGTGCCCATCTCGCGGGCGATGCCGCGCATGGCCAGGCAGTAGCCGCGGTCGGGGGTGACCGCCAGCTCGATGACGACGTCGTCCAGGCCGGTGACCGGGCCGGCGGGCGTGCCCGGCGGCGGGACGTCGGCGCCCTCGCCGCCCAGCACCAGGATGCCGGCGTGGTCCTCGCCGAGGCCGAGCTCGCGCACCGAGCAGATCATCCCGTCGGAGATCCGGTCGTAGGTCTTCCGCGAGGCGATCTCGAACCCGCCGGGCAGCACCGCGCCGGGCAGCGCGACGACGACCGTGTCACCCACGGCGAAGTTCCGGGCGCCGCAGACGATGCCGCGGGGAGCCTCCTCCCCCACGTCGACCTGGCAGAACCGGATGGGCTTCTTGAAGCCGGTCAGCTCCTCGATGTCGGCGACCCGGCCGACGACGAGCGGGCCGGTGACCTGCTCGGGGCGGTGGATCTCCTCGACCTCGAGGCCCAGACGCACGAACGCGGTGTCGAGGTCCTCGACCGACGTCCCGGCGGGGACGTCGACGTACTCGGCCAGCCAGCCGATGGGGACTCTCACTGCTCGACTCCGAACGCTGTGGTGAACCGGACGTCGCCCTCGACGATGTCGCGCATGTCGCCGACGCCGGAGCGGAACTGCAGGGCGCGCTCGATGCCGAGACCGAAGGCGAAGCCGGAGTACTCGTCGGGGTCGACGCCGCAGGCGACCAGCACCCGCGGGTTGACCATCCCGCAACCGCCCCACTCGACCCAGCGGGGGCCGTCGCGGTGCTCGGGGAACCAGACGTCGAACTCCGCGGACGGCTCGGTGAACGGGAAGTACGACGGGCGCCAGCGGGTGACCGCGTCGGCGCCGAACAGGATCCGGGCCAGGTGGTCCAGCGTGCCGCGCAGGTGGGCCATGGTCAGGCCGCGGTCGATCGCCAGGCCCTCGACCTGGTGGAAGACCGGGGTGTGCGTCGCGTCGAGCTCGTCGGTCCGGTAGACCCGGCCCGGGGCCACCACGTAGATCGGCGGCGTGCGCGAGAGCATCGTCCGCGCCTGCACGGGACTGGTGTGGGTGCGCAGCACCAGGCCGGAGTCCTCCGGCGCCACGAAGAAGGTGTCCATCATCGTGCGGGCCGGGTGGTCGCGGCCGATGTTGAGCGCGTCGAAGTTCAGCCACTCCGCCTCGAGCTCGGGGCCGTCGGCCACCTCGTAGCCCATGCCCACGAAGATGTCGGCGATCCGGTCGGTCAGCGTCGTCAGCGGGTGCCGGGCGCCGCGCGGGGTGCGGTCCCAGGGCAGGGTCACGTCGACCCGCTCCTCGGCCAGCACCCGGGCGTCGCGCTCGGCCTCGAGCTCGGCCAGCCGGGCGGCGTAGGCGTCGGTGACGGCGATCCGTGCGGCGTTCACCCGCTTGCCGGCGTCGGACCGGGCGGCCGGGGGCAAGGCGCCGAGCTCCCGGCGGGCCAGCAGCACCGGCGCGCGGTCCCCGAGGTGGGCCGGGCGCACGGCGGCCAGCCCCTCGAGGTCGGCGGCCTGCGCGAACGCCGTCCGAGCGGCGTCGACCGCCCCGTCGAGGGCCTCCGGGGAGAGGGCGGCGACCTGCTTGGGGTCGTAGGGATCGTTGGCGCCAGACACGGGAGGCCATTCTGCCCGCCGGGACATCGTGTCCGCGCCTGGGTTCCACCCCGCGTCCTCGATGCGCCGACCAGATCGGCGATGTGGCCGCCATGCGGGCCTGTTGGCGACCAGATCGGCGATGTGGTCGCCATGCGGGCCGGTTCGCGACCAGATCGGCGATGTGGTCGCCACCCGGGCCGGCCGGTCGGAGGCGGGTGCTACAACGTGCCCGGTCGCGCACCCGGCGGACCGCGGAACCCGGAGGTCGGTCGTGGCGGTGGTCCTGGCGCTGGCCTCGGCCGTCGTCTACGGGGCGTCGGACTTCCTGGGCGGGCTGGCCACCCGGCGCACGCCGGTCTTCGGCGTGGTCGCCCTGTCGCAGGTGATCGGCCTGGCAGCGCTGCTCGCGCTCCTCCCCTGGCTCGGCGGCCCGGTGGGCTCCGCCGATCTGGCGTGGGGCGCCGCCGCCGGTCTCGCGGGCGCCACCGGTCTGGTCATCTTCTTCCGCACCCTGGCCGGAGGCGTGATGAGCGTCGTCGCGCCGGTCACCGCGGTCACCGCCGCCGCCGTCCCGGTCCTGGTCGGCCTGGCCGGCGGGGAGGCCGTCGGGACGTGGGCCGGGATCGGCATCGCGCTCGCGCTGGTCGCCGTCGTCCTCGTGTCCGCGGAGAGCGGCCTGGCCGCGCTGCGGGCAGCCCGGCCGACCGCCCTGGCCCCGGCGCTGCTGGCCGGCAGCATGTTCGGCCTGTTCTTCGTGCTCCTCGACCGGACCTCGGCCGACGCCGGCCTCACCCCGCTGGTGACGGCCCGCGTGGCCTCCGTGGGGCTGGTCGTCTGCATCGCCCTCGCGGGGAGGCGCTCCCTGCGGGTCACCCGGGCCGCACTGCCGTTGGTCGCCACGTCCGGCGTCGGCGACATGACGGCCAACGCGCTGTTCCTGCTGGCCACCCAGGCCGACGGCCAGCTGGCGATCACCGGCGTCCTCGCGTCGCTCTACCCGGTGAGCACGGTCGTCCTGGCCCAGCTCGTCCTGCGCGAGCGGCTGGTCGGTGCGCAGGTCACCGGCCTGCTGACGGCGGCCACCGCGGTCGTGCTGATCACGCTGCCGGGCTGACGTCTCCCCCCATGGGAGGTGAGCCGCCGCGCCGGCTCACCTGGAATCACCCGCCGGCCGATGGGGGGACGTGGACCCCTTCTCGGAGAACCCGGAGAGCGCGCTCGAGGCAGCGCTGGCTCCCGGCGGCGTGCGCAGCGTCTTCCAGCCCATCGTGGAGCTCGACACCGGGCGCGTGGTCGCCTACGAGGCGCTCGCGCGCGGGCCGCAGGGTCCGCTGGAGCGCCCCGACCTGCTCTTCGCCGCGGCCCGATCGGCGGGCCGGCTGGCCGAGCTGGACGAGCTCTGCCGTGCCGCGGCCTTCCGCGGCGCGGTGGAGCAGGGGTTGCTCGCCCCGCTCACCGTCTTCGTCAACGTCGAGCCGGAGGTGCTCGACAGCGCCCCGCTCGACGACCTGCTCACGATCGCGGAGGGCGCCCCGCGCGACCTCCGGATCGTCCTGGAGATCACCGAGCGCGCCCTGGCCGCGCGCCCGGCCGAGCTGCTGCGCACCGTCGAGCGCGTCCGCAGCCTCGGCTGGGCCGTGGCGGTCGACGACGTCGGGGCCGACTCCATGTCGCTGGCCTTCCTGCCGCTGCTCTCCCCCGACGTCATCAAGCTGGACCTGAGCCTCGTGCAGAACCGGCCCGGACCGGCGATCGCCGAGATCATGAACGCGGTCAACGCGCACGCCGAGCGGACCGGGGCCCTCGTCCTCGCCGAGGGCATCGAGACGCAAGCGCACCTGGCCACCGCACGGGCCCTGGGCGCCACCCTCGGGCAGGGATGGCTGTTCGGCCGCCCCGGACCGGGTGCCGCCGCCGGTCTCCTCACCGGCCGGCTCGGGCTCCCCGCGGCCCCGGCGCCCGCGGCCGTCGACGCCTCCCCCTTCGCCTGCCTGCCCGCCGGCGTACCGCTGCGCCGCTCGGTGAAGTCGCTGCTGATCGAGCTGAGCAAGCAGCTGGAGCGGGAGGCCATGCGCCTGGGCGAGACGTGCGTCGTCGCCGCCACCTTCCAGGAGGCCCGGCACTTCACGCCCTCGACCATCCAGCGCTACCGCGACCTCGTCGAGCGCACGGGTTTCGTGTGCGCCCTCGGTGAGGACCTACCGGTCGAGCCCCTGCCGGGTGTGCGCGGTGCCGCCCTCGACCCGTCCGACCCGGTGCGCGGGGAATGGGACGTCGTCGTGCTGAGCCCGCACTTCAGCGCCGCGCTGCTGGCCCATGACCTCGGCGACGACGGACCCGACCTGGAGCGCAGCTTCGAGTACGCCCTGACCTACGACCGCGAGACCGTCATCCGGGCCGCGCACGCGCTGCTGACCCGCGTCGTCCCGCGCGCCGACGCCGCCGTGCCGGTCGCACCGGAGCGCCCGGTGCGAGCGCTGAGCGCCTCGCCGGCACGGCACCACGTCGGACCGGACGGCGACGCCCTCCTGCGCAGCGCCCTGGCGGCGACGACGAGCGGGGTCACGATCGCCGACATGCGGCTGCCCGACCAGCCGCTCATCTACGTCAACGACGCCTTCGAGACGCTGGCCGGACTGTCACGCGAGGACGTCCTGGGCCGCAACTGCCGGTTCCTGCAGTCACCCGACACCGACCCGGCCGCGGTGGCGCGCATCCGTGCGGCCATCGACCGCGGCGAGGAGATCCGGGAGACGGTCCTGAACCTCCGCGGAACCGACCGCGAGCCGTGGTGGAACGAGATCCACCTGGCCCCGGTCCTCGACTCCGACGGCGTCCTCGTGCAGTACATCGGGGTGCAGCACGACGTCTCCGCCCGCGTGGCCGCCGAGCGGGCGCTCCTGCAGGAGCGCGACCGCAACCGGGCCTCCCTGGACCGGATCGAGGTGCTCACCCACACCGATCCCCTCACCGGGCTCCCGAACCGGCGTCGTCTGGAGGAGCAGGTGGAGGCCGCGGTGTGGGACGCACGCAGCGGCTCGGACACCGTCGCGCTGCTGTTCGTCGACCTCGACGGCTTCAAGGCGGTGAACGACGAGCTGGGTCACGCGGCCGGCGACGAGGTGCTGCAGTCGGTCGCCCGGACCCTGCGGGGGCGCCTGCGCCGCGCCGACCTGCTGGCCCGGCTGGGTGGCGACGAGTTCCTCGTCGCGCTGACCGGGCTGGCCCCGGACAGCGCCGCCGTGGAGGCCCGGCGGGTGGCCGACGGGCTGGCAGCCGCCCTCGGGGCGCCGATCGAGGTGGCCGGCCGCAGCGTCATGGTCGGCGCGAGCGTCGGGGTGGCGGTCTACCCGGCTGACGGCGAGGAGTTCTCCGCCCTGCTGCACCGCGCGGACGTCGACATGTACCGGTGCAAGACGACGGCGCGGGGAGCCGTGACGGCGCGCTGAGGCCCCCGCGGCACGAAACGCCGGGCGCGGCCGGCCTCCCCCTTCGGGGTGGGGTGACCGCGCTCGGCTTGGCCGGCACCGGCGACCGGCCGATGGGACGACGTGCACACGGACCTCCCCGACGCCCTCGCCGCCGCCCTCGACCGGGTGCTGGACGGCGGCGTGCGCAGCGTCTTCCAGCCCATCGTCGACCTCGACAGCGACTGCGTGGTCGCCTACGAGGCGCTCGCCCGAGGGCCGGAGGGACCGCTGGAGCGCCCGGACGCGATGTTCGCCGCCGCCCGCTCCGCCGGCCGGCTGGCCGAGCTCGACGAGGCGTGCCGGGCCGCGGCCTTCCGGGCCGCGGTCGCCCACGGCCTGCTCGCGCCCACCACGGTCTTCGTCAACGTCGAGCCCGACGTGCTGGACAGCGCCCCCCTGGCCGACCTCCTGGCCATCGCCGAGACCGCGCCCCGCGAGCTGCGCGTCGTCCTCGAGGTCACCGAGCGCGCCCTGGCCGCCCGGCCGGCGGAGCTGCTGCGCACCGTCGAGCGCGTGCGCACCCTCGGGTGGGGCATCGCCCTGGACGACGTCGGCGCCGATCCGATGTCGCTGTCGTTCATGCCGCTGCTGCGGCCCGACGTGGTCAAGCTCGACCTGCGCCTGGTGCAGGGCCGCCCCGGCCCGGCGGTCGCCCAGGTCATGAACGCGGTCAACGCCTACGCCGAGAGCACCGGCGCCCTGGTGCTGGCCGAGGGCATCGAGAACGCCGAGCACCTGGCCACCGCCCGGTCGCTGGGGGCCAGCCTCGGGCAGGGGTGGCTGTTCGGCCGCCCCGAGCGGGCTCCGGCACTCGACCGTCCCTCCACCGAGCTCTTCCTGCCCTCCCCCGAGCCGGTCGACGTCGACCGGCCCGGCGACGCTTCCCCCTTCGGCTGCCTGCCCGACGACACCCGGCTGCGCAGCTCCCCGAAGTCGCTGCTGGTCGAGCTGAGCAAGCAGCTCGAGCGCGAGGCGGTGCGCGTCGGGCAGACCTGCGTCGTCGCCGCCACCTTCCAGGAGGCCCGGCACGTGACCCCCGCGACCGAGCGTCGGTACGCGGAGCTCGCCGAGGCCACCGGCTTCGTCTGCGCCGTCGGGGAGGGCCTGGACACCGAGCCGCTGCCCGGCATCCGCGGCGCCACCCTGGCCCCCGCCGATCCGGTGCGCGACGAGTGGGACGTCGTCGTCCTCGGCCCGCACTTCTCGGCGGCGCTGCTGGCCCGCGACCTCGGCTCGACCGGCCCCGACATGGACCGCCAGTTCGAGTACGCCCTCACCTACGAGCGGACCACGGTCGTCCGGGCGGCCCGGGCGCTGCTCTCCCGGGTCGCGCCGCGCCCGGCCGGAGCGCTGCCGGCGGCTCCCCGTCGTGCGGTCCCCGCACCCCCGCAGGCGGCCTCCGCTCCCCTGCCGATCCCGCGTCCGCCGATCCCGCGCCCGCGGGTCGCCGGGACCGACCACCGGGCCCACCTGGAGAGCCTCGGCGCCACCGATCCGGTCACCGGCCTCCCGGGCCGGCTGCGGACCGAGGAGCTGCTCGAGGTCGCCACCTGGAACGCGCGCGGGGGCGGCGACGTCCTGGGCGTCCTCACCGTCGACCTGGACGGCATCGACGCCGTCGCGGACCGGTTCGGTCGCGTGGCCGCCGACGACGTCCTGCGCGCCGCCGCCCAGCGGCTGCGCGGGCGGCTGCGCCACGGGGACCTCGCGGGCCGGCTGGGTGCCGGGCGCTTCGCCGCCGCCGTCCCGTGCCTGGCCCCGGCCGGCGCGGCCCGGGAGACCGCCCGGATCGCCGGCGCGCTGGCCGACGCGATGAGCACCCCGTTCGTCGTCGCCGGTGAGCAGGTCGTGCTGGGCGTGCGCGTGGGCAGCGCCCTGTGCCCCGCCGACGCCGACGACGTCCCTGGCCTGCTCGGCGCCGCGGCGACCGGAACCGCCGTGCAGCGCTGACCCGGGTCAGACCTCGGCGGCGCCGTCGAGCAGCTCGACCGGGAAGGGCGGCCGGCCGACGCCGGTGACGCGGGTGTTGCCCCACGGGTCGGACTCGGTCGCCTCGGCCGGCCCGCTCCCGTGCGGCGTCGTCAGCTCCAGGCGGGTGCGAGCCGGCAGCGCAAGCGCGATCCGCCCGGACCACACCACCGAGCCCGCCAGCGGGTCGAACCGCGCGCCGAGCACCGCACGGGCGGTGCGGACGGGCTCTCCCTCGACGACCACGGTGACCTCGCCCGCGTACCCCTCGGGCTCGTCGTGCTCGCTCATCGTCTCCTCCGGTGTCGGGGTGGGGTGCGGTCGGTCAGCGGGTCGGCGGCAGCAGCGCGCCGAGCCCGCCGTGGGCCAGCTCGGTGAGCTGGTCGACCAGCTCGGCGGCCGTCACCGTGCGTGCCGCCGACCACCAGTGCGCGGCGAGCTGGACCATGCCGACGACGCCGTAGGCCCAGGTCATCGCCGCATCGGCCGGCCGCCCCGCCGCCGCCAGCCGTTCGCCCATCAGCACCCCCAGCGCCTCGGAGATCTCCCGCTCGGTGGCGGCCACCAAGTCGGCCCGCCCGGAACGCCCCGCGTGGGCGTAGGCGAACCGGTAGAGCGCGGGCTCGTCCTCGATGAGGGCGACGAAGGCGGCGATGACCGCGTGCAGCTGGGCCCGGTCGTCGGCGCGCTCGGCGACGAGCTCACCCATCAGCCGGGGCAGCAGGATCGCCTCGGAGATGCGGCCGAGGACGGCGTCGACCAGCTCGTCCTTGTCGCCGAAGTACCGGTAGATGACCGTCTTGGAGACCCCGGCGCTGCGCGCGACGTCCTCCACCGCGAACTCGGGGCCGGCCAGCCGCACGGCCTCGACAGCGGCGGTGACCAGATCCTCGCGCCGGGCCCGCCGGTGCTCGGTCCACCGGGCCCGCCGTCCGTCCGAGGGCGGGGCGTCCGAGGGCGGGGCGTCCGAGGGCGGGGCGTCCGGCGCTGCGGGCGGGGCCTCCTGCGACTCGCCGAGCACTGCGGGTTGCATGTGTTTCACCGTAACAACTACCTTTCCTGACAGCCCCGCTCGACGCCCGAGGGAGACCGCTGATGACCGCCACACTGCCCTCCGCCACCGCCGCCCACGACTCCGCCACGCGCAAGGCGCCGGTCGACCGGCAGGCGCTGTCCGCGCGGCTGCTCGGCTCGGCGGCGAAGAAGTCCTACGACCCGGTCGTCGACATCGACTGGGACGCACCGATCCCCGCGCACCTGTACGGCCTGTCCCCGGAGTGGTCGAGCCTCTACGGCACCGAGCTGTGGGAGGGGCTCAGCGAGGAGCAGCGGGTCACGCTCACGGTGCACGAGTACTGCTCCATCTCCGGCGTCGGCATCTGGTTCGAGTGCCTGCTCATGCAGCTCATCCTCCGCGACATCTACGGCGACGACCCGGCGCAGCCGCACGTGCAGTGGGCGCTGACCGAGATCGCCGACGAGTGCCGGCACTCGGTCATGTTCGCCCGCACGGCCGAGACCTTCGGTGCGCCGTCCTACCAGCCGCCGAAGCGGATCCTGCGCCTGGGCAAGGCGTTCGCCGCCAAGGGCGACGGGCCGGCCGCCTACGCGGCGATCCTCGTGGCCGAGGAGATCCTGGACATCTTCCAGCGCGACCTGATGAAGGACGAGCGGGTCCAGCCGCTCACCCGCGCGACCAGCCAGATCCACGTCGTCGAGGAGGCACGGCACATGCGCTTCGCCCGCGAGGAGGTCGCCCGCCGGACGCCGGAGCTCTCGCGGTGGCAGCTGCGCAAGCACCGCACCGTCGTCGCCGCGGTGGCCGCGATCGTCGCGGAGAACCTGGTGCAGCCCGAGGTGTACGCCTCGGTCGGCCTGGACCCGGCGACGGCGAAGGCCGCCGCGCGGGCGAACGAGCACTACGCGGCCAAGCTGCGCGAGGCCTCCACCGGGCTGGTGGCGTTCCTGCGCGACGTGGGGCTGATCGGCGGCCCCTCGGAGCGGCTCTGGAAGCGTGCGCAGCTGATCTAGCGGGCCTGGGCCAGCTGGGTCGTGTAGAGGCAGATCGCTGCGGCGGCGGCGAGGTTCAGGCTCTCCGCCCGGCCGCGCATCGGGATGCGCACCCGGGCGTCGGCCAGCGCGGCCAGCCCGGCGGGGACCCCGCGCGCCTCGTTGCCGAACAGCCAGAGCACCGGCCCGGCCAACCGGCCCTCGGCGGCCGCCGCGTCGAGGGCGAGCTCTCCGCCGCCGTCGGCGGCCAGCACCGTGCCGCCGGCGGCCTGCCAGCCGGGCAGGAACTCCTCGAGCGGCGCCTTGCGGACGACGTCGAGGTGGAACAGGCTCCCCGCGCTGGACCGCACGGCTTTGCCCCCGTACGGGTCGGCCGAGCCCGCGCCGAAGACCACCGCGCCCGCACCGCAGGCATCCGCCGTCCGCAGCACGGTGCCGGCGTTGCCCGGGTCGGCCAGCTCGGCCAGCGCCACCGCCAGCCCGGGCGGGGCGGCCAGGACGTCGTCGGCGGGCACGTCGCGCAGCCCGCAGACGGCGACCAGTCCCTGGGGGGTGACCGTCTCGGACAGCCCGGCCGCCGCCTTCTCGGTGACGAGCCGGACCGGCACGGCGACGGAGTCGAGCAGCTCGCGGTGCGCCGCGGCAGCCGCCTCGGTGGCGAACACCTCGCGGACGGCGGTGGGGTCGGCCAGCGCCTCGACGACGGCCTGCCGCCCCTCGGCGAGGAAGAGGCCCGCGGCGTCGCGGCCGGCGCGGCGGACCAGCTTGCGGGCGGCCACGATCCGGGCGGACCGCTCGGTCAGCAGCTCGCTCATGTGGTCCCTCCCCTCACGACGAGATCGGCGATGTGGTCACGTCCCACGGCCCATGGCGACGAGATCGGCGATGTGGCCGCGATGCGGCCTGCAGACACCGACGCCGCCGGTGCCGACCCCGGAGGGCCGGACACCGGCGGCGTCGGAGGGTGCGTCGGGCTCAGGCGGCCTGGGCGCCAGTCGCCTGCGGGTTCGCGGCGAGGGCGGCCCGGGCGGACTCCACCAGGGTGGCGAAGGCGGCGGGCTCGTTGACCGCCAGCTCGGCCAGGACGCGACGGTCCAGCTCGATGCCGGCGAGCTTCAGACCCTGCATGAACCGGTTGTAGGTCATGTCGTTCTGACGCGCGGCGGCGTTGATCCGGGTGATCCACAGCTTGCGGAAGTCACCCTTGCGGACCTTGCGGTCGCGGTAGTTGTAGGTGGCCGAGTGGAGGATCTGCTCCTTGGCCTTGCGGTACAGCCGCGAACGCTGCCCGCGGTAGCCGCTGGCCTGCTCGAGGACTGTGCGGCGCTTCTTCTGGGCGTTGACCGCCCGCTTCACGCGTGCCACGGAAGTGCTCCTGTCGATCTAGGTGTCAGTGGTGGAAGGACGCTCAGAGGCCCAGGAGCTTCTTCATCCGCGGCGCGTCGGCCGGGGACAGCACGCCGATGCCGCTCACGCGGCGCTTGCGGCTCGAGGACTTGACCTCGAACTTGTGCTGGTTGTTGGTGTGCTCGCGCACCAGCTTCCCGGAGCCGGTCACGCGCACGCGCTTGGCCGTGCCCTTGTGGGTCTTCTGCTTCGGCATGTCCCTCGTCCTGTTCGTCTGGATGTCGCTGCCGGCTGCAGCACGGAGCTGCTGCCGGCACCGGCCGTCTGCGGTCGTGCGGTGGATCGGGCGCCCGGTCAGGCCTGCGCGGCCTGCTGGTCGTTCGCCGGCTCGGACGCCGAGGCCTTCTCCTGCTTCGCGCTGCGTCGCGCTGCGTCGGTGGCGGCCTGGTTCCGATGGGGTGCGATCACCATGACCATGTTCCGTCCGTCCTGCTTGGGGTTGGACTCGACGACGCCGAGCTCGCTGACGTCGGCGGCCAGCCGCTGGAGCAGCCGGTAGCCCATCTCCGGTCGCGACTGCTCGCGGCCACGGAACATCACGGTGATCTTGACCTTGTCGCCGCCCTTGAGGAAGCGCTCGACGTGGCCCTTCTTGGTCTCGTAGTCGTGCGGGTCGATCTTGAGGCGCAGCCGCATCTCCTTGATGACGGTGAGCGCCTGGTTCCGCCGGGCCTCGCGGGCCTTCTGGGCGGACTCGTACTTGAACTTGCCGTAGTCCATGAGCTTGCAGACCGGCGGCCGGGCCATGGGAGCGACCTCGACGAGATCGAGCTCCGAGTCCTGGGCCAGTCGCAGCGCTTCGCCGATCGACACGACGCCGACCTGCTCGCCCTCGGGTCCGACCAGCCGGACCTCGGGAACGCGGATACGGTCGTTGATGCGGGGCTCGGTGATGGCCTCTCCTCTGCTCTTGCCTGTGAGGAGCTCACCCGTCCCGGCGCCGGAGAGGACGAAGGCCCCGCGAGCATCAGCTCACGGGGCCCACTCTCCGGTGCCGCACACGTCCGGGGACGCATGCGGAATTACGACAACCGACCGGAGCCGGTTCTCGCGATCCGGGGACCTGAGTGCCTGGACGGCGTCAGGTGGGAGCGGGCTCCTCTTGGATCAGCGGCCCGGGGCGGGGCCGCTGGTTGGTTCGCGCGCCTCATGTAGCGGGGGGAGGCACGCCCACTCTACAGCGTCCCGCCCGCCATGGTCATTCCCGGTCCCCCGCGTCCCGCAGCAGGGAGGTCGCGGTCAGTTGTCGTACAGCAGGGGCGGCGGTACCGGGTCGTCGGCCCGGGCCGCGGCGTGCAGGGCCCGCAGCCCCTCGACCGCCCGCGCGGCGTACTCGCCGTCGACCGCCTGCAGGCCCAGCAGCGACACCTCGTCGCCGTTCTCCAGGGCCAGCGACCCCCAGGCCGACTTCCGCTCGAAACGCACCGCCCGCACCGACCGCCAGGGCAGCTCGTGGCGGATGAAGAGGTTGCGCACCCGGATACCGGAGGCATCGGCGTCCACGCGGGACCGGCCCAGGAACAGCACGCCCACCGCGAGCAGCAGCCCGAGCCCGGCGAGTGCGACCTGGTCGACGACGCCGTAGTTCACGACGGTGTTCGTGGTCGAGGGCAGCGACAGCGCCACCACCGCCGCCACCAGGAGCACGACTCCGGCGAGGACGGCGAGCAGCAGCCGCAACCGGCGCGGCACGGCCGTGACGGTCACGGGGACGGTGGGGGCGGGACCCGGCATGCCCCCATGGTGACAGCCGGCGCACGGCCCGCGGCTGGCAGAGTGGCCTGACGTGGAGATCACCGGCACCGCCCAGCACGCCGCCTGGCAGGCCCGCGAGCTGCCCCCGGTGGAGCAGCTGCGGGCCGATCTGTGGTCCATCCCGGTACCCATCCCGCACAACCCGCTGCGCTACAACAGCATCTACGCCTTCGCCCTCGACGGCGGCGGGCTGGGCCTCATCGACACCGGCTGGGGCAGCGACGAGTCGTGGGTCGCGCTCACCGGCGGGCTGGCCGCGATCGGCGGTGACATCACCGACGTCCGCGGGGCGCTGGTCACCCACCTGCACTTCGACCACCTGGGCCTGGCCGGACGGGTGCGCGAGGCCAGCGGCGCGTGGATCGCCATGCACCCGGCCGACGCCACCGCCGTGCACGGCCTGACGACCGCCGGCGCGCAGCAGGCGGTGGACACCGAGGTGGAGTTCCTGGTCGGGCTGGGCGCCGACCGCGACGAGGCCGTGTCCGACGTCGGCCCCGCGGAGAACATGGGCAGCTGGACGTCGATGGCGGTGCCCGACCGGCTGCTCGAGGACGGCGAGCACGCGGACTTCCCGGGCTGGCGGCTGCGCGCCGTCCACACTCCGGGGCACACGCCCGGCCATCTCTGCTTCGCCGAGGAGGACACCCGCCTGTTCTTCTCCGGCGACCACGTCCTCCCCCGCATCAGCCCGAACATCTCGACCAACGCCCGCGCCGGCGATCCGCTGCGGGACTTCCTCGACTCGCTGGCCGCCGTCCGCGACCTGGACGCCGACGAGGTGCTCCCCGCGCACGAGTGGCGCTTCCGCGGGCTGGCCGACCGCGTCGACTCGCTCACCGCGCACCACGAGCACCGGCTGGCCGAACTGCTCTCCGCCATCGCCGCGCACCCGCACGCGACGCCGTGGCAGCTGGCCGCCTACCTCACCTGGTCGCGGCCGTGGGAGCAGTACGAGCGGCGGATGCGCATCTTCGCCGTCACCGAGACCGACGCGCACCTGCGGCTGCTGGCCAGCCGCGGTCTCGTCGTCGGCAGCGGTGGTCCGGTGCCCACCTGGACCCTGGCCGCCCGCTGACCGCGCCGACCCCCGGTGACTCCGGTCACCTCTGCCCGCAGCGCACCCTGGACGACACATGCCGGTAACGCCGAAGCCGCACCATGGGCCGACCGCCGGCCACGAGGGGGACGACGTGAGCGACACCGAAGCCGATCCGGACGCCCCGGAGCTGCTACCCCTGGCCGGCTACACGGTGGCGGTGACCGCTGCCCGCCGCAAGGAGGAGCTCGGCGCCCTGCTGGACCGGCGCGGGGCACGGGTGGTCTACGCGCCGGCCATCCGCATCGTCCCGCTGTCCGACGACACGGAGCTGGTCGCCGCCACCCGCCGGGTGCTCGAGCAGCCGATCGACCTGGTCGTGGCGACCACCGGCGTGGGTTTCCGCGGCTGGCTGGAGGCCGCCGACGCGTGGGACCTGCCGCTGGTCGAGCACCTGCGCGGCGCCCGGGTGCTGGCCCGTGGGCCCAAGGCGCGGGGTGCCATCCGCGGGGGTGGCCTGGTCGACGCCTGGTCCCCGGAGTCGGAGTCGTCGGCGGAGGTGCTCAGCCACCTGCTGTCGGGCGCCGAGGGACCCCTGGCGGGCCGGCGCATCGTCGTCCAGCTGCACGGGGACCCGCTGCCCGACCTGGTGGCGGGGCTGCGGGACACCGGCGCCGAGGTGCTCACGGTGCCGGTCTACCGCTGGGTGATGCCCGAGGACGTCGCCCCGGTGCACCGCCTGGTGTCCGCCGTGGCGGCCGGCACCGTCGACGCCGTGACGTTCACCAGTGCACCGGCGGCGGCCAGCCTGCTCACCGTCGCCGAGGAGCTGGGCCGGCGCGACGAGCTGGTCGCCGCACTGCGGGACCGCGTGCTGGCGGTGGCCGTCGGTGCGGTCACCGCGGGGCCGCTGGAGGCCGCGGGCATCCCGACCCGCCAGCCCGAGCGCGCCCGGCTGGGTGCCCTCGCCCGCGAGGTGGTGGCCCGGCTCCCCGAGCGCGATCCGGTGCTCCGGCTCGGGCCGCACTCCCTGCAGGTCCGCGGGCACGCCGCCGTCGTCGACGGCCGGGTGGTCGAGCTCGCCCCCGGGCCGATGGCCGTGCTGCGCGCGCTGGCACGCCGCCCCGGCGACGTCGTCGCCCGGGCCGAGCTCGTCGGGAGCCTGCCCGGGGGTGGGGACGAGCACGCCGTGGAGATGGCGGTCGCCCGGCTCCGGGCCGCGCTGGGGGCACCCCTCATCGGCACCGTCGTCAAGCGCGGCTACCGCCTGTCCGTCTGAGCGGTAGCGCTCAGCGGAGGTCGAGCCGCATGAGCACGCGCGGGAAGCCGTTGAGGACCGACGTCGTGTCCGCGGCCTTGGTGAAACCGGCCCGCTCGAACAGCTTCCGGGTGCCGACGTAGGCCATCGTCAGGTCGACCTTGGCGCCGTCGTTGTCGACCGGGTAGGCCTCGACCGCGGGCGCGCCACAGGCACGCGCGTACTCGACGGCGCCGGCGACCAGCGAGTGGGCGATGCCCTGCCCCCGGTGGCCGGGCCGCACCCGCACGCACCACAGCGCCCAGACGTCCAGGTCGTCGACGTGCGGGATCCGACGGTTCTTCGCGAAGCTCGTGTCGGCGCGCGGGTGCACCGCGGCCCAGCCGACGACCTCGTCGCCCTCGTAGGCGAGCACGCCCGGGCGCGGCTCCTCGGCGACGAGCTCGCGCACCCGCTCGCCGCGCGCCGGGCCGACCAGCGCCTGGTTCTCCTTGGACGACATCAGCCGGTAGCTCAGGCACCAGCACGACTGGGCGTCGGCCCGCTTGGGCCCGACCATCGTCGCCACGTCCTCGAACACGCTCGCCGGCCGCACCTCGATCGTCATGCCCGCATCGTGGCACTCCCCACCGACAGCCTCACACCAGCTGCGCACCGTGGGTGAGCGGACCGTTCCCGAGTGGTCACGCGCCTGCGGCGCCGGGGAAATGCCCCGTTCCTAGCGTTCCGCCATGACCTCCACCCCGACCGTCCGCCCCGACGGGGACCTGGCCCCACCGGTCGCCGCTCCGCCGTCGGGCGCAGCACCGGCCACCCGTCGCGGCTCCCGCTGGATCGACGACTACAACCCGGAGGACCCCGCGTTCTGGGCGTCCCCGCAGGGCCGTCCCGTGGCGCGGCGGAACCTGGCGTGGTCGGTCCTGGCCGAGAACATCGGCTTCAGCGTGTGGCAGATGTTCAGCATCGCCACCGCCGTCCTGGCCTCGATCGGCTACGGCTTCACCAGCGACCAGCTGTTCTGGCTCGTCGCCACGGCCGGGCTGGTCGGGGCGATCATGCGCGTGCCGTACACCTTCATGCCGGCCCTCGTCGGCGGCCGGAACTGGACCGTGGTGAGCGCGGCCCTCCTGCTGATCCCGGTCACCCTGCTCACCGTCGCGGCGACGACCGACCAGCCGTACTGGTTCTGGGTGCTCACGGCCATCACCTGCGGCTTCGGCGGGGGCAACTTCGCCTCGTCGATGGCGAACATCTCCTTCTTCTACCCGGACAAGGAGAAGGGGTTCGCGCTCGGCCTGAACGCCGCCGGCGGCAACATCGGCGTCGCGATCATCCAGCTCGTCGGGCCGCTGGCGGTCACGGCCGGAGCCATCGCCTTCGTCGGCGGCAGCACGGGGACGACGGAGGGCGGCGACGCGCGGTACGTGCAGAACGTGGCGCTGATCTGGGTGCCGTTCATCGTGCTCGCCGTCCTGGGCGCCTGGTTCGGCATGAACAACCTGACCGGGGCGAAGGCGAACGTCGCCGACCAGGCCGCCATCGCCCGCCGGAAGCAGACCTGGGTGATGGCGTTCCTCTACATCGGCGCCTTCGGCTCCTTCATCGGCTTCTCCGGCGCCTTCCCGCTGGTGCTGGCCAACGAGTTCGCCGCCGACACCTACCGCTACGCCTTCCTCGGCCCGCTGGTCGGATCGCTGTCCCGGCCGTTCGGCGGCTGGCTGGCCGACCGCGTCGGCGGCGCCAAGATCACCGTGGTGACCTTCGTCGGTCAGGCCCTGGCCATCGGCACCGCCATCCTGTTCCTCCGCGCGGGGAGCTTCGGCGGATTCCTCGCCAGCTTCCTGGTGCTGTTCGCCGTCGTGGGCATGACCAACGGGTCGACCTACCGGATGATCCCGATCATCTACCGGGCCGAGGCCGCCGCGTCCTTCCCGGAGGAGGCCCCGGCGGAGGTGCTCTACCGGGCACGACGCGACACCGCTGCCGCCGTCGGCATCATCTCCGCGGTCGGTGCCCTCGGCGCGGTCTTCATCCCGCGGACGGTCGCGGAGTCCTACGGCGCCACCGGCGGCGTGGAGACGGCGCTGCTCGCATTCTGCGGCTTCTACGTCGCCTGCGTGGCGGTGACGTGGTTCGTGTACCTGCGCCGCGGCACGCTCATGCAGCGCGCAGGGGTCTGACCGCTCCATGGCGGCGCCGGGACCGGCTCCCCGGCCGGTCCCGGCGGACCGTCCATGGCCCCGGCGGGTGAGGCAGGGGCGTCCCGGGTGCAGTCGGGGCACCGGACGGACGAAGATCGTCGGGTGACCGCAGCCGAGGACATCCAGACCGGGCGCGCGCTGATCGAGCAGGGTGCGCCGGTGGCGGGGTCGATGAGCCGGGCCGCCGCCACCGTCGTCTTCGAGCCGTCGGCGGCCAAGGTGGAGATCAGCGCGTCCTTCGCGGCCAGCCTGCGCACCGCCGCGACCGAGGCGGCCGCGCTCCCTGTGCCCCGCGAGCAGGTGAGGGCCGGCGCGGCCCTGGCCTTCGCGGTGGAGTACGCCGCCACCCAGCACCGCGCCGGGCGATCCGCCCGCGACGACGGCTGGTTCGCCGCGCGCGCCGGCAGCCGCGCTCCGGCCGAGGACGTCGCCGAGGCGGTCGTGGCCGCGGCCCGCCGGTCGACCGACGAGCGGCGGGTGCGCCATCTCGGCTACCTGCTCGCCGAGGTCGCCTGCTCCCCCGATCTGGACGCCGAGCTCGCCGCCCGCGCGCTCCGGCTGACCGGCGAGCTGGGCTGGCGCCAGCTCGCCCTGCTGGCCGGCGTCGGCCGCCGCGACCGGGTCCCCCTGCCGATGGCTCCGCTGCCCGACGACCCGCGGGTCTGGTCGGAGTGGGCGGCCCGCGAGGACGTCGCCGACCTGCAGCGCGCCGGGCTGCTCGACCCGCCGGTGCCGGTTGCGCGTCCCGTGGCCACGCTGCCGAAGCTGCGCGCGGCGGATCTCCGGCTGACCCGCCGCGGGGTGCTGCTGCACCGGCTGCTGGCGCTGGACCTGCTGCACGAGGACGCCGTCACCGAGGCCCTGGCCGCGCTCGGGCTCCCCCGCTCCTGACCGGCGGGCACGGCACCGGCCCTGCCGACGGCGAGCTCCGCCGCGTCCTACCGGCGGCGGGCGACCAGAACGGTGTCCGGCACCGGGTTGCCCGTGCGGTGCGCGGCGCCCGGATCGCGGTCGCGGGTCTCGGTGACGAGGTCCGACCACTCCGCCGGATCCAGCACCGCGGCGACGTCCTGCGCGGTGTAGAGCGCGCCGGCCTCGTGCGCGTGCGCATGCCCGTGGCCCCACTGCTCGCCGTGCTGATGGCCCACCACGAGCAGCGTGCCGCCCGGTGCCACCGCCGCGGCCAGGCGCCGGAACATCGCCTCGCGGTCGGTCCAGGCGGCATGGAGGTAGTGCGCCGTCACCAGGTCGTACGCGCGCTCCGGCGGCGCCCAGGCGTCCAGGTCCTCGTGCCGCCACTCGATCCGGTCGGACAGCAGCAGCTCGGCCGCCTTCGCCGCGCCCCGCTCGAGCGCGACGGGCGAGAAGTCGACGGCGGTGACCCGCCACCCCTGGGAGGCCAGCCAGAGGGCGTCGCCGCCCTCGCCGGCGCCCGCGTCCAGGGCGGTGCCGGGCGGCAGGTCGGTGGCCTCCCGCACCAGCTGGCCGTTCGGCCGGCCGGTCCACACCGACGACGCCGAGCGGTAGAGCTCGTCGTAGGAGTCGCGGGTGATCGCGGGCTGCCGCGCCGTCCCGTGCTCGTGCTCGCTCATGCCGCCACGCTGCGCTTCCCGGCCACCGCGCGGGCGGTGTCCTCCTGGATGAGGTCCGCGTTGATCATGGCGCCGGCCTTGAGCCCCTGCGCCGCCGCGACGATCACCTGCGCGCTCAGGTCCCCGGCGTTGCCGGCCACCCAGACGCCGGGGACGTCGGTGCGCCCGGTGGGATCGGCAGGCAGGTAGGTCCCCATCACCGCGCCGTGCATCTCCATCGGCACCGGCACCGCACCCAGGTCGGCGACCAGTTCGGCGTTGGCGACGAACCGCGGGGCCACCACCACCGCATCGCGGGCGACCAGCTCGCCGTCGGCCAGCCGGACGTCCGCGCCGCCCTCCAGTCCGGCCACCTCGCCACGGACGATCCGGACGCCGCGGGCCGCCAGCCGCTCCAGGTCCTCCTCGGTCGGCTCGCTGCCGGTGTGCAAGAACAAGACGACGTCGTCGGTCCACTGCCGCCAGAGATTCGCCGCGTAGGCACCCAGCGGGCCGGTGCTCACGATGCCGACCGCCCGGTCGCGCACCTCCCAGCCGTGGCAGTAGGGGCAGTGCAGCACCCCGCTCCCCCACCGCTCGGCGACGCCGGGGATGTCGGGCAGGTCGTCGGTCAGGCCCGCCGCCAGCAGCACGCGCCGGGCGCGGACGTCCTCGCCGCCGTCCAGGGCCAGCGCGAATCCGTCGTCCTCCCGGCGGACCGACACGATCCGGCCGGACCGGATCGTGCCGCCGTAGCTCTCGACCTCGGCCCGCCCGATGGCGTACAGCTCCGCCGGCGGGGTGCCCTCCCGGCCGAGGTAGTTGTGCACGTGCCCGGCCGGTGCGTTGCGGGGATCCCCCGCGTCCACCACCAGCACGCTGCGCCGGGCGCGGGACAGGGTGAGCGCTCCGCTCAGGCCTGCCGCGCCGCCTCCGATGACCACCACGTCGTATCGCTCGTCCATGCCGACCACTGTCGACCCTCCGGAGCGACACCGGCAATCAGCTTTGCCGTAGTGGCAAACTGCTCGGCGTGACCGACGACGACGTCCTGCAGAACGTGGGCCCGCGGCTGCGGGCGCTGCGCAGCGATCGCGGGCAGACACTGACCGAGGTCGCCGAGACGACCGGCATCTCGGTGAGCACGCTCTCCCGGCTGGAGTCCGGCGGGCGCCGGCCCAGCCTGGAGCTCCTGCTGCCGCTGGCCCGGGCCTACGGCGTCGCGCTCGACGAGCTGGTCGACACCCCCGCTCCCGCGGATCCGCGGGTGCACGGACGTCCCATCCAGCGCGAGGGCATGACGATGGTGCCGCTGACCCGGCAGGGCGGCGGGCCCCAGGCGCACAAGATGGAGCTACCGCCGCGCTGGCAGGTGGGGAACACCGAGCAGAAGGTGCACGACGGCTACGAGTGGCTCTACGTGCTCTCCGGTCGCCTGCGGCTGCTCCTCGGCGCCCGCGACTTCGTGCTCGGCCCCGGCGAGGTGGTCGAGTTCGACACCCGCGTGCCGCACGCCTTCTCCAACCCGTTCCCGGAGCCCGCCGAAGCGCTGATCCTCTTCGGCCCGCAGGGCGAGCGGATGCACGTCCGCGCCCGCCCGGCCGAGCGCTGACCCCCTCAGCCGTTCCGCGGAGGAGCAGCTGCTTCTCCACGGACGAGCCGGGCGACGCTTCCGCGGAAAGGCGGATCAGACGGTGACGACCACGGCGCCGTCCTGCTCGCGCACCGGGAAGAGGCGGATGGGGGCGGCACCGCTGGTCGCGGTGCCGTCGGACCACCGGTAGGCGTACAGGTGCAGCGGGCAGACGAGCACGTCGACGTCGGTCTGCCCGTCGGCCAGCGGCCCACCGGCGTGCGGGCAGGCCGCCTGCGTGGCGTGCAGCGAGCCGTCGCGCAGCCGGAACACCGCGACCTGCACACCACCGGCGACGTAGGCCCGCCCCTCTCCCATCGGGATCTCGTCGAGCCGGCCGACGACGTGGTCCAGGCCCGGTCCCGCGGCAACGGTGTTCTCCGGGATGCCGGTGGCCGGGGTCCCCAGCTCCGTTCCCGGCGTGGTCGGCGCGGCCGGCGCGCGCGTGTGGTCCGCCCGGGCGGCGGCGGTGGGGCTCATCGGACCGGCACCATCGGCAGGTCGACCAGCGGGAGCGACGTCCGGAACTGGCCGGGCGTGGCCGGCTCCTCGGCGTCCTGACCCCAGGGGTCGGTGTAGGCGTCGACCGAGCGCTGGATCCCGGCGTCCAGGTCCGCGCACAGGCCGTCGTCGGCCAGCACCTCGCGGATCGCCTCCAGCCCGACGCGGGGCACGAAGTCGTAGGTGCGCTCCAGCCAGTTGGCGTTCTCCCGGTAGTACTGGACGAACCGGCCGGTCAGCGTCATGACCTCCTCGGGGGAACCCACGGTCGCCAGCAGGTCGCCCTTGCGGACGGTCGCACCGGCCGCGCCACCCACGTAGACCTCCCACTTCCCGTTGCCGATCGCCACGACGCCGACGTCCTTCACGTAGGCCTCGGCGCAGTTCCGGGGGCAGCCGACGACAGCCATCTTGATCTTCGCCGGGCCCTCGATGCCCTGGAAGCGGGTCTCCAGGTCGATGCCCAGCCGGGTGGAGTCGCCGAGGCCGAACCGGCAGAAGTCCGAGCCGACGCAGGTCTTCACCGTGCGCATGCTCTTGCCGTAGGCGTAGCCGCTGGGCATGCCCAGGTCGGACCACATCGCCGGCAGGTCCTCCTTGCGGACGCCGAGCAGGTCGATCCGCTGGCCGCCGGTGACCTTGACCATCGGCACCTCGTACTTCTCGGCGACGTCGGCGATCCGGCGCAGCTGCGCGGGCGTGGTCACCCCGCCCTTCATCTGCGGGACGACGGAGAACGTGCCGTCGCGCTGGATGTTGGCGTGCACCCGGTCGTTGATGAACTCGCCGTCCTTCTGCGGGACGAAGTCGGCACCCCAGATCATCTTGAGCAGCGAGGTGAGGCCCATCTTCGACTTCGCGTCCTCCTTGCCGGCCGGTGCGAGCGCGGCGAAGACGGCGGAGACGCTGCGCAGGTCCTGCTCGCGGATCGCGGCCGTCAGCTCGGGCTTGGCCAACGGGATGCCCGGCACGTACCAGGACGCCGCCGGGTCCTCCGCCAGGTCGCCGTCGGCCGCCCACTCCACGATCTGCTTCACCAGCGACTTGCACGACCCGCAGCCCTTGCCGGCGCGGGTGCGGTCCATGACCTCCCCGACGCTGCCGCAGCCGCCGGCCACGGCGCCGCAGATGTCGCCCTTGGAGACGCCGTTGCAGTTGCAGACCTGCGAGTCGGCCGGCATCTCGGCGACGCCCACCTCCTCCACGCCGTCGGAGAGGTCGACCAGCAGCCGGATCCGCTCCTCGGGCAGCGGGGCCCCGCGGTCGAACGCCTGGGTCAGGAAGGCGACCTTGCGGGTGTCGCCGAGCAGCGTGGCGCCGACGAGCTTGTCGTCGCGGATGACCACCGACAGGTGCACGCCGCGCTTGGGCTCGGAGATCACCAGGAACTCGTCGTCGTCCCGCTCGGGTGTGCTCACCCCCATGACGGCGACGTCGACCCCGGCCACCTTGAGCTTGGTGGCGGTGCGGCTGCCGGTGTACTCGGCGTCCGGGTTCGTGCCGGTGAGGACGTCGGCCAGCACCTTCGCGTGCTCCCAGGCCGGCGCCACCAGGCCGTAGATCTCGCCCCGGTGCTGCGCACACTCGCCGATCGCGTAGACGTCGGGGTCCTCGGTGCGCAGCTGGTCGTCGACGACGATCGCTCGCTCGACCTCCAGCCCCGAGCGGACCGCGACGTCGGTGTGCGGGCGCACCCCGGCCGCGACGACGAGCAGGTCGCAGTCCAGCCGCCGGCCGTCCTTGAGCAGCACGCCCTCGACGGATTCGGTGCCCAGGACCTCGGTCGCCAGGACGTCGAGATGCACGGTGATGCCGAGGGACTCGACGCTCTTCTTCAGGATCGCGCCGGCCTCGGCGTCGAGCTGGGCGTTCATCAGCCACGGCATGGCGTGCACCAGCTCGACCTGCAGCCCGTGCCCCTGCAGCGCGCGGGCCGCCTCCAGGCCGAGGAGCCCGCCGCCCATGACCACGGCACGCCGGCAGCGCCCGGTGGCCTCGAGCATCGCCCGGGTCTCGTCGATGGTGCGGAAGCCGTACACGCCGGGCAGCAGCGAGCCGTCGTCCCGGCGGACCCCGGTCATCGGCGGCACGAACGAGTAGCTGCCGGTCGCGAGCACCAGGTGGTCGTAGGGGGTCACCGTGCCGTCGTCGGCGTGCACCTGCTTGGCGGCGGTGTCGATCCGCTCCACACGGACACCGGCCCGCAGGGTGACGCCGTTGTCGGCGTACCAGTCGTGGCTGTTGAGGACGATCTCGTCCTCGTGCGACTCCCCGGCCAGCACCGGCGAGAGCATGATCCGGTTGTAGTTGCCGTGCGGTTCGTCGCCGAAGACGGTGATGCAGAACTGTTCCTCCCCGCCGCGCTCGAGCACCTCCTCGACGAAGCGGGCGCCGGCCATGCCGTTGCCCACCACGACCAGCCGGCTGCGCGTCTCCAGGCCGTCGTCCACGTGCAGCGCCGTCATGCCGCCAGGCCGGCCACCCAGCACCCGCAGGTCCATCCCGCCCATCAGACCTCCACCAGACCCAGGTCGACCACGAGTTCGCCGGTGACGCCCTCGGGTGCGGCGGCGTGCAGCTCGACCACCGAGCCGCCGGGCAGGTCCTCCACCACCCGCAGCGGGACGTGGACGTCGCCCCGGGCGCCGATCGGGAACCAGCGCACCGGCTCGCCGTCGCGCAGCAGGAGCACGTAGACCAGCTCGCCGGTGGAGTTGCCGCCACGGAAGTACAGCGCCTGGGCCGAGCAGCCCGACGGCACGGTGTAGCGCAGCGCGGCGTCGACCGGGCCGGGCTTGGTCAGCCCCTCCCCGGTGATGGGGTAGACGCCTTGCAGGAAGCGTGGGGTGCTCTTCACGCGGGTGCTCCTCTTCCGGGTGGGGTGGCGCGGTTCGGGGGCAGCAGCGGGCCGGTGGGCCCGCGGCTGCGGCTGGGTCGTGGCGGCGGGCGGGGCGATCCGCTCGGCGGGGCCGTCCACGCGGGTGACGGCGACGGCGCAGACCTTGAAGGCGGGCATCCTCGAGGTGGGATCGAGGGCGTCGGCGTCGGTGAGCGCGTTGGCGCTGGAGCTCCCGCCCCAGTGGAACGGCGCGAACACGACGTCGGGGCGGATCGCGTCGGTGACCTGCGCGTGGAAGCGGGCCCGGCCGCGCCGGGTGGCCAGCTCGATCACGTCGTCCTGCGCGATGCCCAGCCGCCGGGCCAGGTCGGGGTGCAGCTCCGCGCGCGGCGTGGGCGCGATCAGCTGGAGGCTGCGCGACCGGCGGGTCTGGGTGCCGGACTGGTACTGCGCCAGGACGCGCCCGGTGGTGAGCACGTAGGGGTAGTCGGCGTCGGGTCGCTCGTGGGCGTCGACGTGCTCGACGCGGAGGAACCGGGCGCGGCCGTCGGGGGTGGCGAACCGCTCGGTGAACAGCCGCGGGGTGCCGGAGTGGTCCGGTGCCCCGTCCTCGGCCGCAGGGCAGGGCCAGAAGACGCCGTCCTCGTCGTCGATGCGCCGGTAGCTGATCCCGGAGTAGTCGGCCGTCCCCCCGGCGCTGGCCCGGCGCAGCTCGTCGAAGACGGTCTCGGGATCCCCGCTGAACAGGTGGCCGGTGCCCAGCCGGGCGGCCAGCGTCGCGAGCAGCTGCAGGTCGTCGGGGACGTCGGCCGGCGGGTCCAGCGCCCGCCGGCGGCGGATCACCCGGCCCTCGAGGTTGGTCATCGTGCCCGCCTCCTCCGCCCACATGGCGCTGGGGAGCACGACGTCGGCGAGCTCGGCGGTCTCGGAGAGGAAGAAGTCGCTGACGACGAGGAAGTCCAGGTCGCGCAGCCGGCTGATGACCCGGCGGGCGTCCGGGGCGCTGACGGCGACGTTGCTCGCGAGCACCAGCAGCGTGCGCACGCCGCCGTCGGTGCCGAGGGAGTCGAGCAGTTCGAATGCGCTGCGCCCGGGCATCGGCAGGTCGTCGGGGTCGACGCCCCAGACGGCCGCGACGTGCGCGCGGGCGGCGGGGTCGGCCAGCGAGCGGTAGCCGGGCAGCTGGTCGGCCTTCTGCCCGTGCTCCCGGCCGCCCTGCCCGTTGCCCTGCCCGGTGACGGTGCCCCAGCCGCTGCCCGGACGGCCGGGGAGGCCGAGGGCGAGCGCCAGGTTGATCCACGCCTGGGCGGTGTCGGTGCCGCTGCGGTGCTGCTCGGCGCCGCGGGCGGTGAGGACGATGGCCTTCTCGGCGCGGGCGAGCGCGAAGACCGTGCGCCGCTGCTGCTCCACGGGCACGCCGGTGAGCCGCTCGACGCGGTCGGGCCAGTAGGCGGCGACGCCGTCCCGCACCGCGCCGAAGCCCGTGGTGCGTGCGGCGACGTACTCCTCGTCGACCAGCCCCTCGGCGATCGCGATGTGCAGCAGCCCGTTCGCCAGCGCCAGGTCGGTGCCGGGCAGCGGCTGCAGGTGGACGGCGGCGGCGCGGGCGGTGGCGGTCCGCCGGGGGTCGACGACGATGTGCTGGGCCCCCCGCTCGCGGCCCGCGTCGAACCACTGCATCGCCGGCGGCATGGTGTCGGCCGGGTTCGAGCCGACCAGGACGACGACGTCGGCGTCGGCGATGTCGCTGAGCGGGAAGGGCATGCCGCGGTCCAGGCCGAAGGCCCGGTTGGCCGCCCCCGCGGCCGAGCTCATGCAGAACCGGCCGTTGTAGTCGATGGCGCTGGTGCGCAGCGCCACCCGGGCGAACTTCCCGAACTGGTAGGCCTGCTCGTTGGTGAGCGACCCGCCGCCGAAGCACCCGACGGCGTCGCGGCCGTACCGGCGCTGGGTCGACCCGATCGCCGCGACCACCCGGTCGAGAGCGTCGGCCCAGGTGCTCTCCACCAGGGCGCTGGTCCGGTCGCCGGGCACGGCGCGCACCAGCGGCCGCAGCAGCCGCTCGGGGTGGTCGAGCAGCTCGGTGGACGACCAGCCCTTCGAGCAGAGCCCGCCGCGGTTGGTCGGGAAGTCCAGCGGCACGAGCGTGGCCGGGCGGTCGCCGGCGGTCACCGCCATCCCGCACTGCAGCGAGCAGTAGGGGCAGTGCGTCTCCGTCGTCCGCACGGTGCCGGTGCCGGAGCGGGCGGACTGGGCGGTGAGGGAGACGGGCACGGAACGAGACTCGGTGCCGGTCGTTACCCCGGGTGCACGACGGCGTCAACGCTGGGTGCACAGGACCTCACACCACCTCGCCCGCGGCGGTGAGCGGCACGGGGTGCACGATCGTCCCGGGGGCGCAGTCGGAACCGAGCGAAGGAGGACGGCCGTGGACGGGCCCCGGAAGGACGCCGATCCCGACAGCCCGGAGGGGCGTGGCGGAGCGGCCGCGGTGATCCCTGCCGCCGGCCGGGGCTCGGGGCGCGCGGGGCTGGACCGGCGCCGCATCCTGGGCGCGGCGGTGGAGTTCATCGACTCCCAGGGGCTGGCCGCGTTGACGATGCGCCGGCTGGGCGCGCACCTCGGCGTCGAGGCGATGGCGCTGTACCGGTACGTCCCGAGCCGGGAGAACCTGCTCGACGGCGTCGTCGAGACGGTCATCGACGAGCTCTACGGCGACCCCGACGTCCACCTGGAGCCCGGCTCCGGCTGGCAGGACTACCTGCAGCGCCTGGCGCACGGCGTCCGGCGCATCGCGCTGGCGCACCCGGAAGTGTTCCCGCTCGTCGCCACCCGTCCGCCGGCCGCGCCCTGGGTGCGTCCCCCGCTGCGCAGCCTGCGCTGGGTGGAGTCCTTCCTGGTCGCGCTGATCGACAGCGGGTTCAGCCAGGAGGCGGCCGTGTCGGCCTACCGCGCGTACTCGAGCTTCCTGCTCGGCCACCTGCTGCTGGAGGTCTCGCAGAAGGGAGTGGCGGTCAACGCCGAGGACAAGCCCGAGGGCGTGCCCGCGGCACAGGAGGCGACGGACCTGAGCCAGTACCCCACCGTGGTCCGGCTGGAGTCGCTGCTCTCGCTGGACGAGTCGGCGGCGGAGTTCGAGGAGGCTCTGGAGAACCTGCTCGAGCGCCTGGAGGTCGTGCTGCGCGAGGGCCGGACCCCGCGGCGGGGCGACTCGCGCGACTGAGGCGACACGCCCGGTTTCCGTTTACGGCGTAAACGGGCGGGCATGGGTGGCTGCGGCCCTCGGCGGTGAGCACCTACCCCCGAGGCGAGACCGCAATCCAGCCCTGAACCCGCGAGGAGCGCACGTGATCACCGAACAGCAGCTCAGCACCGTCATCGGCAGCACCGCCCACGGAGCGGACGGCAAGCTCGGCACCGTCGGCGAGGTCTACCTCGACGACGAGACCGGCCGTCCCGAGTGGGCCACGGTCCGCACCGGCATGTTCGGTACGAAGGAGTCCTTCGTGCCGCTGGCCGACGCCGACCTGTCCGGCACCGACCTGCGCCTGCCCTACGACAAGGACAAGGTCAAGCACGCGCCGCAGATCGACACCGACGGCCACCTCTCCCCCGCCGAGGAGGAGGAGCTCTACCGCTACTACGGCGTCGGCTCCGGCACGAACGCCACGTACACCGACACCACGACCACCGGTCGCACGAACGACCACGGCACGGTCGGCCACGACACCTCGGGCCCGACCACCGACGACGCCATGACCCGCTCCGAGGAGCACCTCCGGGTCGGCACCGAGCGCGTGGAGGCCGGCCGCGCCCGCCTGCGCAAGTACGTCGTGAGCGAGAACGTGACGCAGACCGTGCCGGTCTCGCACGAGGAGATCCGGCTCGAGCGCGAGCCGATCACCGACGGCAACGTCGGCAACGCCCTCGACGGGCCGGCCATCTCGGAGGAGGAGCACGAGGTCGTCCTGCACGCCGAGCGCCCGGTCGTGGCCAAGGAGGCCGTGCCGGTCGAGCGCGTGCGCCTGGACACCCAGACGGTGACCGAGCAGGAGACCGTCAACGAGACGGTGCGCAAGGAGCAGATCGAGCTCGACGACGAGACCACCTCCCGCCGGAGCTGATCGCCGCGGCGGTGCGGGCTCGGGCCCGCGCCGCCGCCGTCCCACCGCACGACACCCGCCGTGCGGCCCGTTCCGGCCGAGCACCTCGCCGCCCGCTCCCCTGGAGACACCTCACATGGCCACACCCGATCCCACGCCCACCGACGACCGGGGCGCTTCGGCCACCCGCGGCACCGCGCGGAACGCCGTCGACGCGCAGCACTCCCGCTACGGCGGCATCAAGTGGGGAGCCGCCTTCTTCGGGTGGCTGTCCGCCAACGGGCTCGCCGTCCTGCTGATCGCCCTGCTGAGCGCCGCCGGTGTGGCCCTCGGCCTCACCGAGGGGGTGTCGTCCATCAGTGACGCCGCCGAGGACGTCGCCGACGAGGCCGACACCGTCGGCATCGCCGGCGGGATCGCCCTGCTCGTCGTCCTGTTCCTCGCCTACCTGGCCGGCGGCTATGTCGCCGGCCGCATGGCGCGCTTCGACGGCGCCCGTCAGGGGATCGCCGTCTGGGTCATCGGCCTGCTGGTCGTGCTGGCCCTGGCCGTCGCCGGGCTGGTCTTCGGCTCCGAGTACAACGTGCTGCAGGACCTGAACCTGCCGCGCATCCCGATCGACGAGGGCACCGCCACGACCGGCGGCATCATCGCCCTCGTCGCGGTCCTGCTGGTGACGCTCCTGGGCGCCATCCTGGGCGGGAAGCTCGGCGACCGCTTCCACCGCAAGGTCGACCGGGCCGGCTTCGACGCCGCCTGAGCGATCCCGCACCCCCGACGGGGGCCGTCCCTCCCGGGGCGGCCCCCGTCCGTGTGTCCGGAGCGTGGTCGAATGCCGGGGTGACCCAGGGACCCACCATCCGGCGGATCGACGACCCGGACGAGGAGGGTCCCGACGTCCGGCCGGCCGAGAACCGCGACGTCCCCCGCATCGCTGCCACGCTCACCGTCGCACTGGCCGACTCGCGGTGGGTCCGCTGGGCGCTGCCCGACGACGGCCGGATGCAGCGGCTCACCCGGCTGCACGAGCTGGACGCCGGCCACCGCGGTGTGGCCACCGGCAGCGCCTGGGTGACCGACGACGTCGACGCCGTCGCCAGCTGGGAGCCGCCGGCCGGTACCGCGCCGCTGCCCGCCGACGTCGCCGAGGCGCTGGCCCGCGAGCTGCCCTACATCGCCGGGGACCGGGCGCGGACCGTGGCCGAGACCGGCGCGCTGCTCTCCGCGGCGCGGCCGTCGGAGCCGCACTGGTGGCTGGCCCACCTCGGCGTGCGGCCGTCGTCCCGCCGGCGCGGGCTGGCGGCAGCAGTGCTCGCCCCGGTGATCGTGCGCTGCGACGCCGAGCGGGAGGTCGCGGCCGCCGCGGTGTACTCGTGGGCGAACGTGCGCTTCCTGCGCGGCTTCGGCTTCGAGGTGACCGAGGAGCTGCGCACCTCCGACGACGAGCTGCCCGTGTGGGTGCTCGTGCGGCAGCCGCTCCCGGGCTGACCCGTTCTCCCGCTCACGGGTGCGCGCGGTCGTCGCTACGGTCGCGGCGGTGACCGTCCTGAGCGCCATCGCCCGTAGCGGCCAACGTGTGGTCGGTCGTTCAGTTCAGGACCGTGCGGCCATCCAGAGGTGCATGATCACGCAGTGACAGCGAGGCCAGCGCAGTCCGGCGACCGCACACGGCGACGTCGGCCGATCATCGCCGGACTCATCGCATTGGCGCTTCTCGGAGCCATCGGGGGCGAGCTGCGCGATCCGCCTTTCGATCTCGTCCGGTTCGTGGTCACGTTGCTTCTCAATGGCCTGACAGCCTGGTTCCTCCTCTGGTTCTTCACGACACTCCTCCGCCTGCGAGGAACGACTGATGAGTCGAGGCCCTGGGGTTTCTTGCGGCGCCTGGCGCCTCGGAGCGGGCCTCTGTGCCAACACGACCGGGGGACGTCCGATGGCGACAAGGACCGGACGTGATCCACTTCCAGCCGCAACCATTTGAGAAGCAGCAGAAGTAGATGTTCGGCCGTGCAGGTCCTCGTCGGCGTGCTGTGCATCATCGCCGGGCTCGTTCTCGTCATCGGGCTGCGGTTCATAGGTCCGCCTGGTTCACGAGGGCACGCGGCATGGACGACGTCGAACAAGCTCAAGGCCGCGTTGGCGGGCGTCGTGGCGATCGTCGCGGGGGTCCTCATCCTCACCGGCGGCGCTAACTAGCCGCCTTCCGAGCGGGACCGACGGATTACGAGAGCGCTCGAGGTGGAGCGCCGACATGGCCAGCGCGATCGGCATGAAGCGCTGGCTGCGATGGCTGGTCCAGAACCTGGGGCTGGTCCACCACGACGGGGGCACGTGGGGACTGGGGTCGCTACGACTCCACACCTCGAGATGGCGGCCGCGAGAGGAGCCGAGCGGCCCACTCGAGGACGTCCCGGAGACGTTCCCGCGGGAACGCGGTCACGTTGAGCGGCTTGACGACGTTCTCGCGGGAACGTCTCCGTCGCTACGACAGGTGTCTTGTAGCGGCCCACTCGGGACGGTTGCGCCCGGAAGCTAGCCTCACGCCCCGTGACGCGTGGACAGGTCAAGATCGAGCTTCCGTCCGATGTGGCGCTTGTCCTTTTCGAGTGGGTCGAGCACCAAGCAGACGACGGTTGGACCCGTCTATCGGACGCGCACTCGGGCGAGCTGTGTGCGCTCACTTTGTTGGCTGGAGCGCTGGAGTCCAATCTGGTGGAGCCCTTCGAGGCCGACTACGCCGAGACAGTCCAGGCCGCCCGGCAGCGGCTCGCGGATAGATACGGCATCGAACCGCTCCAGTAACGCGGTGAGGCGTCGGGACGTCCCTGATCGGCCCACTTAGGGACACCCAAGCCGGCTCCGCAGACGTTCCCGCGGAAACGTCTGCGTTGCTGCGAGAAGGCGTCCCGGAGCGACCCACTCAGGGACTTCCGAGCCAGCTCGGGGGACGCTGGCTCTCAGGCGGACCCCCTCAGGGCTCCTTGCGCATGTCGTCTGCGGCCTTCATAAGACCCGACACCGCCATGGAGAGCGCGTGATAGCGGGGGTTGCCCTGGTTCTCCGGCTCGCACGTGCGGGCCCTCAACGCTCGTATGTCCTCGACCATGGCCTCGATGCGGGCGATGTCTGAGTCGTATGGCGACATGGCAAGAAGTAGACCGCCTCACTCGTCCTCGGCTAGAAGGCACACGGCTCGGCTTCTCGTCCGCGGACGTCCAGGCGCCTCCGAACGGCCCATCGAGGCACAGTCGGGACCGCGGGGTCTAGACCTGAACGCCCAGGGCTCCCCCGCTGATTCAGGGGTGACAACGCAGCCGATAGCAGTGGCCAGCTGAGCCTCACGCCACGATGGACAGCGTGACGGGAAATGGCAGAGTCAGGGGGCGGAGATGAGCGCCTCATCTTGATCCGCTACGCAACCGCAGGGCGGCGCCCCCGACGGCTCGGCGGCGGCCCATCTGTGGGTGTCTCAAAAGCCGCCTTCAGGGCGCCCTGCCGGCCTATGCGAATTCAAGACCGGAGAGCGGTCGGCCGGGCGAACTACCGACAAGCGCTCCTGCCGCACTCATCGCGCAGGCTTCGCGGGCGAAGGTTGCCGCACCCGGACGGCGAGCCCTGCGCACGCGATCACCGCCAGCCCGCCGACGACGGTGCCGGTGGACACGTGCTCACCGAGCAGCAGCCCCGCCCACATGATGCTCAGCACCGGCTGGACCAGCTGCATCTGGCTGACCCGGGCCATCGGTCCGATGCCCAGTCCTCGATACCAGGCGAAGAAGCCCAGGAACATGCTCACCACCGCGAGGTAGCCGAAGGCCGTCCACTCCCCCGGGCTGCCGTCCGGCGGGCGGCGGAGCACCGAGAACAGCGCCAGACCGCCCGTGACCGGCGCTCCGAGGACGAGCGCCCACGAGATCGTCTGCCAGGCACCCAGCTCGCGGGCCAGGAGCCCACCCTCGGCGTAACCGACCGCGCCGGCGAGGACCGCACCGAAGAGCAGGAGGTCGGCCCAGTGCAGCCGGCTGAGGCCGCCCGAGTGGGCCGAGGCGAAGCCGACGGCGACCAGCGCCCCTGTGACGGTCGCGGCCCAGAACGCCCGCGGCGGTCGCTCGGCCGTGCGCACCACGGCCACCACGGCAGTGGCGGCCGGCAGCAGGGCGATCACGACGGCACCGTGGCTGGCGGGCGTACTGGTGAGCGCGAAGGACGTCAGCAGCGGGAAGCCGGTGACCACTCCGCCGACGACCAGAGCCAGGCGGCGCCACTGGGCCCCGCGCGGGAGGCGCTGCCGGGTGAGCGCGAGCGCCGCTGCGGCCAGGACCGCGGCGACGACGGCCCGGCCGGCGCCGATGAACAACGGGTCGAGCCCGGCCACGGCGATCCGGGTGAAGGGCACCGTGAAGGAGAAGGCCAGCACCCCGAGCAGGCCCCAGGCGAGTCCGGCAGCCGGGGGCGGGAGCGGGGTGGAGCGGATGGCGGTAGCGCTATCGTGTGCCGTCATGGCTGACGATAGCGGTGCCCGGATCGCTGCGGAGCTCCGGACCTGGATCGCCACGGCACCGCCCGGCGCCCAGCTGCCACCCACCCGCGTCCTCGCCGGCCGCCACCAGGCCGGTCCGGTGACCGTGCAGAAGGCGCTGCGCATCCTGGCCGGGCAGGGACTGATCGAGACCCGCCCCGGGGTGGGGACGTTCGTCCGCACGGTCCGCGCCACCCGCCCGGCCGACTACGGCTGGCAGACCGCGGCGCTGCGCGCGCCGTCGGCGTCGTCCCTCGGCATGCCGACGGCCCTGCGCACGACCCCGAACGACATCATCGCGTTCCACTCCGGCTTCCCGGACCGGGAGCTGCTGCCCGAGCGCCTGGTCCGGGCTGCGCTCACCCGCAGCGCGCGCAGCGATGCCGCGCTCTCCCGTCCCCCGGCCGCGGGTCTGCCCGAGCTGCAGGCGTGGTTCGCCGACGAGCTGCGCGCGGCCACGCCGGCCGACGTCGCCGCCCCCACGCCTAGGGACGTCATCGTGCTCCCGGGCAGCCAGAGCGGGCTGAGTGCCGCGTTCTCCGCCCTCGCCGGCGCCGGCCGGCCGGTGCTCCTGGAGTCCCCGACGTACTGGGGTGCCATCCAGGCCGCGGCGAGGGCGGGGGTCTCCGTCGTACCGGTGCCCAGCGGCGCGGGGGGCCCCGACCCGGAAGAGCTGGCCCGCGCCTTCCGCGAGACCGGTGCCCGCCTCCTCTACGCCCAGCCGAACTACGCGAACCCCACCGGGGCGCAGTGGTCGCCCGAGCGCGCGCGGCAGGTGCTCGACGTGGTGCGGTCGCACGGCGCCTTCCTCCTGGAGGACGACTGGGCGCACGACTTCGGCATCACCACCTCTCCCATCCCGCTGGCCGCGCAGGACGACTCGGGCCACGTCGTCTACCTGCGCTCGCTGACCAAGAGCGTCTCCCCCGCCCTCCGCGTGGCGGCGGTCGTGGCGCGCGGGGCCGCCCGCGACCGGCTGCTGGCCGACCGGGCCGCGGAGTCGATGTACGTGAGCGGGCTGCTCCAGGCCGCCGCCCTGGACGTCGTCACCCAGCCGGGGTGGGACCGCCACCTGCGGGGTCTTCGTCAGCAGCTGCGCGCCCGCCGGGACCTGCTGACCGCCGCGCTCGCCGAACACGCACCGCAGGCGCACGTCGAGCACGTGCCGGCCGGTGGCCTGCACCTCTGGGCGCGGCTGCCCGACGACACCGACCTGTCCCGGCTGGTCGCCGACTGCCAGGCCGCCGGCGTCGTCCTGGCGCCGGGCACGGAGTGGTTCCCGGCCGAGCCGACGGCCCCTTTCCTACGGCTGAGCTTCGCCGGCCCCGATCCCGCCCGCTTCCCCGAGGGCGCCCGCATCCTCGGCGAGGTCATCGACCGCCACAACGGCTGAGGAAGTCTCGGCGGGTGTCGATCCGGGCAGGATCCGTTCGTACAGGGGGTGAGCGGCCGGAGGGACCGGCCGCGCCCGAGGAGGATCCGATGCCGCAGTACCTGCTCAACATCATCCAGCCGACCGGCCAGGTGCCGTCGCCGGAGGACCTCGAGCCCGTCATGCGCGATCTCGCCACCCTGAACGAGGAGATGCGCGCGGCCGGGGTCTGGGTCTTCGCCGCCGCCCTGCACCAGCCGGAGTCGACGACCGTCGTCCGTGCGGACGGGGACGGGGTGCTCGTCACCGACGGCCCCTACGCGGAGGGGACGGAGTTCGTCGGGGGCTTCGACGTCATCCAGGTCACGGACCTCGACGAGGCGCTGGCCTGGGCCGGCAAGCTGACGGGGGTGCTCGGACTGCCGGTCGAGGTCCGCCCGGTGGCTCAGTCCTTCTGACCGCATGACCCCGGAGGCCACCGCGCTGGTCGAGCGCGTCTTCCGAGAGCACTCGGGCAGGGCGGTCGCCGTCCTCACCCGCCTCCTCGGCGACATCGACGCCGCCGAGGAGGCGGTGCAGGACGCCTTCGTGACCGCCGTCGCCCGCTGGCCGGACGACGGGGTGCCACCCAGTCCCCCGGGCTGGATCATCACGACCGCCCGCAACCGGGCCATCGACCGGCTCCGGCGCGAGAGCTCGCGGACCGACCGACACGTCCAGGCCGCGCTGCTCCGGGACGACGACCCGCCACCAGCAGAGGAGGGACCCGTGACCGACGACCGACTGCGGATGGTCTTCACCTGCTGCCACCCCGCCCTCGCGATGCCGGCGCGGGTGGCCCTGACCCTGCGCCTGCTGGGCGGCCTCACGACGGCGGAGATCGCCGCGGCGTTCCTGGTCCCCGAGCCGACGATGGCCCAGCGGCTGGTGCGCGCCAAGGCCAAGATCCGCGACGCCGGAATCCCGTACCGGGTGCCGTCGGAGGCCGAGCTGCCCGACCGGCTCCCGGCCGTGCTCGCCGTCGTCTACCTGGTCTTCACCGAGGGGTACGCCGCCTCGGCCGGCGAGCAACTGGTGCGCGACGAGCTGTGCGCCGAGGCGATCCGGCTGGGCCGCCTGCTGGCGGAGCTGATGCCCGACGAGCCGGAGGTGCTCGGGCTGCTGGCGCTGATGCTGCTCACCGAGTCACGCCGCCCCGCCCGGACGTCCGCCGACGGCGAGCTGGTGCTGCTCGCCGACCAGGATCGGGCGCGGTGGGACCGCGCGCTGGTCGCCGAGGGTCAGGACCTGGTCCGGCGGTGCCTGCGCAGGAACCGTCCCGGGGTCTATCAGCTGCAGGCCGCGATCGCGGCGGTGCACAGCGACGCCCCCACGGCCGCCGCCACCGACTGGCGGCAGATCGTGGCGCTCTACGACCAGCTGACGTCGTTGGCGCCCAGCCCCGTCGTGGCCCTGCACCGGGCGGTCGCGGTCGCCGAGCTCCGTGGACCGTCGGCGGGCCTGGCGATCCTCGACGACCTCGCCCTGCCGCGGCACCACCTGCTCCCCGCCGTGCGCGCCGACCTGCTGCGCCGGCTGGGCCGCACGGCCGAAGCGCTCGCTGCCTACGACGCCGCCCTCGCCCTGACCGGGAACGAACGCGAGCGAGCCTTCCTGCGACGGCGCCGCGATGAGTTGTCGGCGCCGGGGCGGTCCAGAGAGGCATGAGCACCCCGACGGTCCTGGACCACACGTTCACCGCCCCCATCGAGAAGGACGGCGCGTTCCCCACCTACCTCGTCGTGCCCGACTCCGCCGAGCTGCTGGGCACCCGGCGGGCGGTCAAGGTGACCGGCACGGCCGACGGGCACGCCTTCGCCGCGACGCTGATGCCGTCGGGCAGCGGACCGCACTGGCTACCGCTTCGGGCGGCCATCTGCACGGCGATCGGCAAGAGCAGGGCCGGCGAGCACGTGACCGTGCACCTGCAGCAGCGGCTGAGCTGACGGGGGTGGGCGTTCCCGCGGGAACGCCCACTCTCAGTCCCAGGTGCGGCGCTGCTTCTTCAGCTGGCCGCGCTGCTTCTTCGCCTCGATCCGCCGCTCCTTCGAGCCGCGGGTCGGCTTGGTGCGCCGCCGGGCCGGCGCCGGCGGGGCGAGCGCGGCGCGCAGAACGGCCGCCAACCGCTCGCGCGCGGCCTGCCGGTTGCGCAGCTGCTGGCGGTGCTCGCTCGCCGCGATGGTCAGGACGCCGTCGACGAGCCGGGCGCCCAGCCGCTGGGCCAGCCGCGCCCGCTGCGGGTCGCTGAGGCCGGGCAGTTCCAGCGGAGCCACCGACAGCTCGACGCGCGAGTCCGCGGTGTTGACGCCCTGCCCGCCCGGCCCCGACGAGCGGGAGAAGCGCCACGACAACGCGGCCGCGGGCACGACGAGGGACGAGGTGACCGGCAGGTCACCGGCGGCGTCGTCGACAGCGGGCATGCGGACAGTCTGGCCGACGGTCAGGACGGCGCCGGGGCCAGCGGCCCGGGAGCAAGATGTTCGGCCGTCCACTCCGCCACGCTGAGCTGCCACTCCCCCCGCTCGTCCGGGTGCACACCGCGCAGGATCCGCCGCCAGGTCAGCGCGCGGGCCAGCGGCGCCACGCGCAGCGCCAGATCGCACTGCCGCCGCAGCTCACGGGCGGTGCCGTGGCCGGTCCAGGGCTCCAGATAGGCGTCCCGGAGCCGCCGGAGAGCCGGTGACCCCGCCGCCAGTCCGAGCACGCGGGCGGCCGAGACGAGCGCGACCTGCACGCTGAGGAAGGGGTGCGCGACGGAGGCGTCACCCCAGTCGAAGAACCGGTACCGGCCGTCGGAGGCGAAGACGTTGCCGTCGTGCAGGTCGTCGTGCTGCACCGTGGCCGGCACCCCCGCTGCCAGTTCCCGGCAGGCCTCGGCGTAGCGCCCGAGGTCGGCGGTCACGCGCGCGCGGACGCCAACATCCAGGCCGCCGGGGAGCCCTGCGCACTGCGCCTCGTCGTCGGCCAGCAGCTCGGTCACCAGGTCCGGCAGCACCGTGGGGCGCAGGTCCGGGACGCCCAGGGCGAGCAGCTCCCCGGAGTGCCCGATCAGGTCCAGCTGGAGGGTCGCGTAGGACTGCAGCATCGCCGCCCAGGTGCCGGCGTCGCTGCCGTGCTCGCGCAGCCGGACGCCGCCGTCGGGCAGGAGGAGGAGCCGGCGGGCCGGATCGACGGCCAGGGGCACCAGGACCCGGTCGGGCATCCACCGCCCCAGCGCCTCGGTCAGCACGGGTTCGTGCGCGGAGCCGGCTCCCGGCGCCTTCAGCCAGGCGACACCGCCGTCGTGCAGGGGCAGCCGGAAGGCCGTCGACCAGATGCGGACATGGGGCTGCTCGGGCTCGCCGTCGAGCGCGAGCCCGGCCCCGGCCAGCTGCCCACGGGCCCAGGCCAGGGCAGCGTCGCGCCAGTCCGGATCCCGCCAGGTCGCCAAGCCTGTCGTCGGCCCGCCCGTGGTCACCGCGCGACGGTAGCCGGCACCGGCCGCTGCACAGCCGCGGTCAGGCGGCGCCGGGCACCGGGTCCGGTCCACCGGCGGCCCCGGGACGACAGCGGACCAGCCGGCGCAGGGTGAGCCAACTCCCCCGCCCGGCGCCGTGCCGCTCCAGGGCCTGCACCGCGTACGCCGAGCACGTGGGCTCGTAGTGGCAGCACGGCGCCCGCTTCGGGCTGATCTCGCGCTGGTAGACGCGCACCGCGGCCACCATCCGGTCCGCCAGGCGGGCGCCCCGCTCCCCTGTCCCGGTCTTCCGCATCCGGCCGGCGGTGACCGGCGCCAGCAGCACCGCGTCCATGCCGCAGCCGACGGCATTGGCCAGGCAGCAGCCGGTGTTCAGGAACAGCAGGTCGCGCAGGCACGAGTCGTTGCGCCGTCCGTACCCCCGCCCGTAGCCCGGGGCCGGGCCGTACCCGCCGTACCCCCGGCCGTACCCCCGGCCGTAGCCGGGTCCGCCGTACCCGCGACGGGAACGACGACGTCGGGGGCCCCAGCCGCTGCTCCAGATGAAGACCATCAGAGGATCGGCTTGCCGCCGGTGACAGCGATCCGCGCCCCCGAGACGTAGGAGGACTCGTCGCTGGCCAACAGCACGTAGACCGGCGCGAGCTCGGCGGGCTGCCCCGGTCGGCCCATCGGCACCTGCTGCCCGAAGCTCTCGACCTTCTCCTCGGGCATGGTCGAGGGGATCAGCGGCGTCCAGATGGGACCCGGCGCGACGCTGTTCGCCCGGATGCCCTTCTCCGCGAGCATCTGGGCCAGCGACGCGGTGAAGTTCGCGATGCCGGCCTTGGTCATGGCGTAGGCGATGAGGTTCGGGCTGGGGTTGTCGGAGTTGACCGACGACGAGTTGATGATCGACCCGCCCTGGCCCATGTGCGGCAGGGCGTCCTTGGTCAGGGTGAACATCGCGGACAGGTTCGTCGCGACGGTGTGGTCCCACTCGTCGTCGCTGATCTCGTCGAGCGAGTCGTGGCTCATCTGGAACGCGGCGTTGTTGACCAAGACGTCCACGCGGCCGAACTCCTCGACCGCCTTCGGGATGATCGTCTTGCAGTGCGCCCGGTCGGAGATGTCCCCCGGCACCAGCACGCACTTCTGGCCGGCCTGCTCGACGTACCGCGCGGTGTCCTGGGCGTCCTCGTGCTCGCTGAGGTAGGAGATCAGGACGTCGGCCCCCTCGCGGGCGAACGCGATCGCGACGGCGCGGCCGATGCCGCTGTCCCCGCCGGTGATGACCGCCTTCTTGCCGGCCAGCCGGCCCGACCCCTGGTAGCTCTCCTCGCCGTGATCCGGCTTGGGGTCCATCGCACCGAGCGTGCCGGGCGGGGTCTGCTGCTGGGCGGGCTGGGTCTCGGGACGAGGTGACGACACGGTGGTCCTCCGGGGTGGATCGGCTGCGGACGGCGGTCCGGGGCGCTGCTTGCCCGGCTGCTCGCCGACTGCCTACCCGCGCCGATCCGCGCGGAACCCGCTCGTCAGGCGGCGCGGGCCAGGCTCTCGGCCGCCGGGGCGGACACGGGCAGCTGCCAGCGCATCTCGAGCCGACGACGGCCCGCATCGTCGACGACGGGCACCCACCGGCATTCCGGGCACTCTGGATTGCGCATGGACGGCCACCTCTCGTTCACCTTCTGTTCATCTTGCAGATCCCGAGTGTCCATCATCACGCTCGGTTAGTCACCCCGTTACCGGATCGTGACCTCGACCGGGACGCAGGGGGCGCACCGGCACGGGGTCGCGGGAAGCCACGGGACGTCGGGCACGCTGGTGCACCTGATGACCACGACCGTTGCCCCTCCCCTGCTCGACGACGTCGCCGATCTGACCTCCCTGCGCGCGAAGGGAGCCGACCCCGACGAGCTGTTCGCCTCCTTCGCCGCCTGGGCGGAAGCGGGCGGCACGACGCTGTACCCGGCCCAGGAGGAGGCGCTGATCGAGCTGGTCAGCGGCGCGAACGTCGTCCTGGCCACGCCGACCGGCTCGGGCAAGTCGCTGGTGGCCACCGGGGCCCAGTACGCGGCCCTGGCCGCCGGTCGCCGCAGCTACTACACGGCGCCGATCAAGGCGCTGGTCAGCGAGAAGTTCTTCGCCCTGTGCGGCGTCTTCGGCGCGGCCAACGTCGGCATGCTCACCGGCGACGCCAGCGTCAACGCCGGGGCGCCGATCATCGCGTGCACCGCCGAGATCCTGGCCAACATCGCGCTGCGCGAGGGCGCCGACGCGGACATCGGCCTCGTCGTGATGGACGAGTTCCACTTCTACGGCGACCCCGACCGCGGCTGGGCCTGGCAGGTGCCGCTGCTGGAGCTGCCGAAGGCGCAGTTCCTGCTGATGAGCGCCACCCTGGGCGACGTCACGTCCCTGCGCGAGGACCTCACCCGCCGCACCGGCCGGCCCACCGCGCTGGTCGCCAACGCCGAGCGGCCGGTGCCGCTGCACCACTACTACGCGACCACGCCGATGCACGAGACGATCCAGGAGCTGCTGGACACCAAGCAGGCGCCGGTCTACGTCGTCCACTTCACCCAGGCCTCCGCACTCGAGCGGGCGCAGGCGCTGATGAGCGTGAACGTGTGCAGCAAGGAGGAGAAGGCCGCGATCGCCGACATGATCGGTGGCTTCCGGTTCACGTCGTCGTTCGGGACGACGCTCTCGCGGCTGGTCCGGCACGGCATCGGCGTCCACCACGCCGGCATGCTGCCCAAGTACCGGCGCCTGGTGGAGCAGCTGGCCCAGGCCGGCCTGCTCAAGGTCATCTGCGGCACCGACACCCTCGGCGTCGGCATCAACGTGCCGATCCGGACCGTCGTGTTCTCGGCGCTGTCGAAGTACGACGGCGTCCGCACCCGCCTGCTGCAGGTGCGCGAGTTCCACCAGATCGCCGGCCGCGCCGGGCGGGCCGGCTACGACACCGCGGGCACCGTCGTCGTCCAGGCGCCGGAGCACGAGGTGGAGAACCTCAAGCAGTTCGCCAAGGTCGCCGACGACCCGAAGAAGCGCCGCAAGCTGGTGCGCAAGAAGGTGCCCGACGGCATGGTGCCGTGGAGCGAGGCGACGATGACCCGGCTGGTCGAGGGCGAGCCGGAGAAGCTGACCAGCAACATGCGGGTGTCGACGGCGATGGTCCTCGACGTCGTCGACCGGCCCGGGGACCCGTTCGCCGCCATGCGCCGGCTGCTCACCGACAACCACGAGCCGCGCAAGAAGCAGCTCAAGCTGATCCGCGAGGCCATCGGCATCGCCCGCTCGCTGCTGCAGGCCGGCGTCCTGGAGCGGCTGCCGGAGCCCGAGCCGGACGGACGGCGCTACGACCTCAAGATCGACCTGCCGCCGGACTTCGCGCTGAACCAGCCGCTGTCGACCTTCGCGCTGGCCGCGATCGAGCTGCTGGACCCGGAGTCCGACACCTACGTCCTCGACGTCGTCAGCGTCATCGAGGCGACGCTGGACGACCCGCGGCAGATCCTGGCTGCGCAGCTGAACAAGGCCAAGGGCGAGGCCGTCGCCCAGATGAAGGCCGAGGGCATCGAGTACGACGAGCGGATGGAGCTGCTCGAGGAGGTGACCTACCCCAAGCCCCTGGAGGAGCTGCTGGGCGCCGCCTTCGAGATCTACGTGCGCACCAACCCGTGGGCGGCCGATGCGCACCTGTCGCCGAAGTCGGTCGTCCGCGAGATGTGGGAGCGGGCCTTCACCTTCCGCGAGCTGGTCAACACCTACGGCCTGACCCGCTCCGAGGGCGCGGTGCTGCGGTACCTGTCGGACGCGTTCAAGGCGCTACGGTCCGGCGTGCCCGCGGACGCCCGCACCGAGGAGGTCACCGACCTCGTCGAGTGGCTGGGCGAGCTGGTGCGCCAGGTCGACTCCTCGCTGCTGGACGAGTGGGAGTCCCTGACCAACCCCGACGACGACGGCCCCGTGGCCGAGGTCGCGGTGCCGGCCCGGCCACGGCCGCTGACCGGCAACGAACGGGCGTTCACCGCGATGGTCCGCAACGCGCTGTTCCGCCGGGTGGAGCTGTGGGCCCGCCGCCGCTGGTACGACCTGGGCGAGCTGGACAAGGCTTCCGGCTGGGACGCCGACCGGTGGGAGACCGTCGTCCGGGGCTACTTCGCCGAGCACGACGAGGTACGGACCGGCGGCGACGCCCGCGGTCCGGCGATGCTCATCTGGGACAAGTCGGAGCCCGGCGTCTGGAAGGTGCGGCAGATCGTCGACGACCCGGCGGGCGACCACGACTGGGGCTTCGAGGTCGAGGTCGACCTGGAGGCCTCCGACGAGGAGGGCTCCGCGGTCATCCGCCTGGTGCACGCCGGCCGCAAGGACGACGCCTGGGCCTGATCGGCGCAGGTACGGAGCGCGGACACCGACGACCGTCGTCGGGGAGCGGCCCACTGCGGGGCAACTGACCGAGACGTTTCCGCGGGAACGTCTCCGCCCCACGAAGGACTCCAGGTTGCCGGGGTCCACTCAGGCGCAGAGAGCGTTGCCCGGGAATGCCGGCCACGCCTCGACCGTGTCACCGTCCACGGCGTAGGCCGTCGAGAGGTCGTCCGCCAGCCACACGTCGACCCCGTAGTAGTTCTCGTAGCCGGTCGGGATCGCGTCGTCGGGCAGCGCGGCATCGGGAACGAACGACCCGACGGTCTCCTCGTCGAGAACGCCTTCGGGGTCGCGCACGAACACGAGCCCGGCGTTCTCGGTGTTGCCGCCGTCGAGCGGCCAGCGCATGCCCAGGAACAGGACGCTGTCCATCTCGCAGTGGGATTCGCCCGCGGAGATCCGGTAGTCCGATGGCGGGAACCCCTGGTCGTCGCGCTCCCACGTCGTCAGCAGGGCGGTCGTGATCGTCGTCGTGCCCGCTGCCGCTACAGCCGGACGTGGCGAATGCGAGCAGCAAGAGCAGCAGAGCCCGGCCGCGAACGGTCACACGATCATCGTGAGGGCCGACCAGCAGGCCGCTCCAGGCCGCAGCCTGATTGCCGCCGAATGGAGACCTCGAGGGAGGTCGGTCGGCGCTGGTCCCCCAGAGCGGCCCACTATGGGACATGCCGTCGGGCGGGGGCCCGCGAAGCGGTCTGGTCGTGCGATGGTCGCGCTATGCGGCCACCGACCTTCGCGGCGGACTTCAGTGAGCAGTGGAGCGCATGGGTCCTTGACCACGGCCTGCCGGAGTTGCCAGGTCCAGACCTAGCGGTCGGCCAGTCGGTCCCTGTGTCTTTCTGGGCGGGGCCGAGCGCGGGCGCAGTGGTGCACGTCAGGCGCGTCGTCGACGAGCGCCTTGACGAGCCGGTGATCGAAAGAGAGATCGACCAGTATGTCCGCGTAGAAGGAACGTGGATGCCGGAGATGGGCAGCGGTGGCGACTGGCGGCAGGTGCCGCCGCTGGCTCGCATTGACGTGCCGGCGACGTATGTCGCTTTTGACGGAAAGGGTGGCGGCCCCGGTGTTGGCCGGCCTGGCACCAAGGCGCTGTGGGGCAAGGTCGGCACCGCCGCCGCTTTTGGCGAGGTACGCCAGAACGGCGACTGCCTCAGGCGGCCGCTGGAAGCCCCGGTCGGGTTGTTCGTGGTCTGCGCTGACTACGCGCACCCCTTCACTGTTCGGATCCTGGACGCCCACGAACGCGTCCTCGCCGAGATCGAGGAGCCAGCCGGGTTCCAGCACCTGGTTTGACGCGCGATCGGGTGTCTCATAGGCCGCCCTCAGGGACACATCGATCAGGACGTTCCCGCGGGAACGCCTCGAAACAGCTCCCGCAGCTGCGCGCGTGACCGAGGGTGAGTCGACCGACCGGCTGGCGCGGGCCAGCCCCGTCGCCGCGTCACGATCGGGCATCGAGGCTGGTCGGCAGCCCGATGGCGGTCCTACGGTCCCGGCATGAGGCGCCTTCTCGGCACGACGATCGCGACGCTGGCTGTGCTGGTCGTCGTCGGATGCACCGGCTCGGGCGGAGACGAGTCCAGCAGCGCGGACAGCGCCGGTGGCGGCGCGGGGGCCGTCTCCGACGAAGGTGGTGCCGCGGCCGACTCCGACCGGCAGGTGATCACGACCGCCACCGCCTCCCTCGTCGTGGACGACCCGCCCGACGCCGCCCAGCGGGTGAGCGAGCTGGTGGAGTCCGCCGGCGGCCGGGTGGACGAGCGGACCGAGCAGGCGGCGGCCGGGGACGGCGACGAGGAGTCGGCCAGCGCAGACCTCGTCGTGCGGGTGCCCGCTGACGAGCTGACCGACGTCCTGGCCGACCTGGAGGACCTCGGCGAGGTGGCGAGCGTGTCGGTGTCCCGCTCCGACGTGACCGGGAAGGCGGTCGACCTGGACGCCCGGATCTCCGCCCTGCAGACCTCCGTGGCGCGGCTGCTCGCCCTGATGGACGAGGCGGCGTCCACCGAGGCGCTGCTCTCGGCCGAGGGAGCGCTGTCCTCGCGGCAGGAGCAGCTGGAGTCGCTGCAGGCGCAGCGCGCCCTGCTGGCCGACCAGGTCGAGCTGTCGACCCTCCATGTGCACCTGCGCCCGGACGGCGTGGCGCCGCCCGGTGGTCCGGACGGGTTCTTCGAAGGGCTCAGCACCGGCTGGCGCGCCCTGGTCTCCGCCGCCGGCGGAGCCGTCGTCGTCCTCGGCGTCCTGCTGCCGTGGCTGGCCGTCGCCGCCGTGATCGTCGCGGCGGTGCTCCTCGCGCTGCGCCGGAACCGACGGCGCGGCGCGGTCGAGGCGGTGCCTCCCGCTCCGCCGGAGTGAGCGACGAGCGGGCGGAGCTGAACGCACGACCCGGCACGCTCAACGCGTAGGAGACCGGCCGCCCGGGGCAGCAGGGCGATAACTGGTTGCCCGGCTCCTCGGTGCCGCCGAGGCTCCCCCCATGGACCTCGCGGACGCGGCACGGGCTTGGGAGACCGAGGGCTTCGTCGTCCTCCCGGCGTTCATCCCCGCCGACGAACTCGAACCGGCCGTGCGCGAGCTGCCCGCGATGTTCCCAACGGCCGACGGCTTCCACGACGGCGCGGATCCCCGCCGCGAGCGCTTCCTCGGCGACGAGTTCGCCGGCATCGACGCGTTCCCCTTCGCGAGCACCGAGGTCAGCCTGCTCGCCGTCCACTCCCGCCTGCTGGCACTCGCGCAGGCGCTGCTGCCCGAGGACGACGTCCACCTGTACGGCGCCGAGGCATGGGCCAAGTACACGGGGGCCTGCGACTACGAGCAGGACCTGCACCGCGACTACCTGAACCACACGATCCTGGTGCCCAGCTCGACCCCGGGCTGCCGGCAGCTGGAGATGTTCCTGTTCCTCACCGACGTGCCGGAGGAGCTGGGCCCACCGCACCTGGTCGCCGCCCGGCACACCGCCGACCTGCCCGCGGTGCCCAACTGGTTTCTCCGGCCCGGCGCATCCGGCGGGTCCCGGTTCACCGACGACAGCGGGAGCCCGCAGCTCTACGAGGCCGAGGTGTCCGGCGCCGGGCCGGCCGGCACGGTCATCGCCTTCCAGCCCGGCACCGTGCACCGGGGCACCCAGCTCACCGCGCCACGGGGCGTCCGCTACAGCATGCAGGTCTGCTACCGGCCGGCCGGCCTCTCCTGGGGGCAACGGGGCGCCTGGGCCACGCGGAGCTACACCAGGGAGTGGGTGAGCTTCGTGAACCGGGCGTCCCCGCCCCAGTTGATGGCGCTCGGGTTCCCCGCCCCCGGGCATCCGTACTGGACCCCGGACACCCTGGCCGGCACCGCACTCCGCTATCCGGGACTCGACCTGACGCCGTGGCGGTCGGCCGGATGAGCCGGGGGGCGCCGGGGTCGTGCGCCGCTCACGCGCGCATCCCGCGCGGGAGACGCAACTCGTACCGCTCGAGGGTCACGACGTAGCCGTCCGGATGGGCCCGCTCCTCCGTGCCGATCAGCTCGTAGCCGAGTCGTCGCGAGACCGCGGCGGACGCGCTGCCCGGCCGCGCGAGGCTGACGACCGACCGGATGCCCGCCGCTGCCAGCTCGTCCAGGGCGAGCCGCCGGGCAGCGAGGCCGATCCCCCGGCCCTGCTCGGCGCGCGCGATCACGGAGAACGTCTCCGCCCGGGCACCGCCGTCGTCGATGGCAGCGCTCAGGTAGCCCACGACCGCTCCATCGACGCCGATGGTCCAGACGCGGCCGCGGGCCGCCAGGCGCCGGTCACGCGCGAGGCGAAGCCGGTCCAGCACCTGACCCGGATCGCCGTGCAGCCAGTCGTGGTCAGTGATGCCCGGAGGGTCGACCGGTGCGGCGGACAGTGCGCGGGCGGCGGCCTCCAGCGCCCGATCCCCGGCCGGGACGAGTCGCACGCGCACCAGTGGATGATGTCGTCCCGGGGCGGCCCGGGCGATGGGCGGCCAGCGATCAGGAGGAGCTGTCGTGGACCTCCGGCACGTCGAGACGGAGCGGCTCCGGCTCGACGCCGTCGTCCCCGGCGACCTGGGCGCGCACGTCGCGCTGATGTCGGACCCCGGCACGTGGGCCCACCTGCCGTCCGGGCGGCACACGTCGCCGGAGCGGACGGCGGAGGGCATCGCGCACTCGCTCGGCCACTGGGCACGGAACGGCCTGGGCTACTGGACGGCGCGGCTACGCCACGACCTGCCCGGGACGACGTTGCGCGCGGAGGAGGTCGTGGGCACAGGTGGCTGCGCCGTCCGGGTGGGGACGGCGTGGTGGAACCTCTACTACCGCTTCACGCCCGCGGTCTGGGGCCGGGGCCTCGCGGCGGAACTGGTCGCCGCAGCACTCGACGCCGCGCATCGGGCCGATCCCGGGCTGCCGGTCGTCGCCACCCTGCTCGAGCACAACCTCCGGTCCCGCGGGCGCGCCGAACGCTCGGGGCTGACGCTGCTCTGGCGCGGGCCGGACGCCGGGAACCCGGACCCGGACGCCGTCCGGCTCGTCTACGCCGACCGCGAGCTGCCCGACGAGCTGCTCGGGCGGATCGCCACCCACCCGTGACCCGGCGGCGGTTCCCCGTGCCGGCCGGGGGGGTGCGTCAGCGCCGGAGGTCGTCCGAGACGTCGATGACGATGGCGGCGAACGTGCGGGTGTCCACCTCGTCGTCGACCGTGACGCGGACGATGTCCGCGATCTGCTGCTCGGACCGCGGCCGTGCCGCGGTCACGCGGGCCGCGGCCAGCTGGTGCAGGTACCGCACCCGGGCGGGGGCGGCCGAGCGGGGGGTGGACGACGGTTCGACGCGCTGGGGGTGCATGGGGACGACGGTAGGCCGCCCGCGCGGATGTGACCGGAAACACCGCCGCGCGGCACGAACCGGTCCGTCCCAGGAGTCGCACGGGGCCTCCCCGGCCACACCGGACGCCCCCCGCACGGACGGCCGCGGTTCAGCCCGGCAGCACCTTGCCCGGGTTCATCAGGCCCCGCGGGTCCAGGAGCTGCTTGACGCCCCGCATCAGGTCCAGCTCCAGGGCGTCCTTGTAGTCGGCGACGAGCTCCCGCTTGGACTGCCCCAGTCCGTGCTCGGCGCTGATGCTGCCGTCGAAGCCGCTCGTCGAGTCGTAGACGACCCGGCCCAGCGCGTCGGCCCGCCGCCGGAACGCGTCGTCGTCGCCGTTCTCCGGCTTGCTCAGGTTGTAGTGCAGGTTGCCGTCGCCGATGTGCCCGTAGACCACGATGCGGACGCCGGGGAGCGCCTCGTGCAGCGCGCGGTCGGTCCGCTCGACGAAGTCGGCGATGCTGCTGACCGGCACCGTGACGTCGTGCTTCAGGCTCGGGCCCTCGAAGTTCTGGGCCTCGGAGATCCCCTCGCGCAGCGCCCACAGCGCATCGACCTGCGTGGAACCCGAGGCCACCACCGCGTCCGCGGCGACCTCGCGCTCGAACGCCTCGGCCAGCGCGGCCTCGAGCAGCCCGCCGAGGCCGGCCTCGGGCAGGGTGTCGCCCAGCTCCACGAGCACGTACCAGGGGTGCGGTGAGTCGAAGAGGTCGCGGGCGCCCGGGACGTGCCGCAGCACGAACTCGACGCTCTGGCGGCTCATGAGCTCGAAGCCGGTCAGCCGGTCCCCGCAGAGTCCGCGCACGATGCCGAACAGCTCGACCGCCGCGTGCACCGACGGCAGCGCCACCCACGCAGTCGCCCGGCTGCGGACGGCGGGGAACAGCTTGAGCACCGCCGCGGTGACCACGCCGAGCGTGCCCTCGGCGCCGATGAACAGGTGCTTGAGGTCGTAGCCGGTGTTGTCCTTCCGCAGCCCGCGCAGGCCGTTCCAGATGCGGCCGTCGGGCAGGACCACCTCGAGCCCGAGCGCGAGGTCGCGCATGGTGCCGTAGCGCAGCACCGCGGTGCCGCCGGCATTGGTCGACAGGTTCCCGCCGATCGTGCAGCTGCCCTCCGACCCCAGGGAGAGCGGGAACAGGCAGCCCTGCGCGGCGGCCGCCTCCTGCACCGCCTGGAGCACGACGCCGGCCTCCACGGTGATCGTCTGGTTGACCGGGTCGACGGCGCGCACCCGGCGCATCCGGTCCAGCGAGAGGACCACCTGCCGGCCGGAGGCGTCCGGCACCGCACCTCCGCACAGTCCGGTGTTGCCACCCTGCGGGACGACGGCCACCCCGTCCCCGGCGCAGATCCGGACGACCGCGGCGACCTCGTCGGTGCTGGCGGGCCGGACGACGGCGGCGGCGGTGCCGCGGTAGGCGTCGCGCCAGTCGCTGAGGTACCCGCCCAGCTGCGCGGGGTCGGTGACCAGCCCCGCCTCCCCCACGGCCTCGCGGAGCCGCTCGAGCAGTCCCGGGCCCGTCATGCCGGCTCCCCCGGGGGCTCGCCGGTCGCCTCGTCGAGGCGGAGCACACGACGGGCCGCCTGCGCCCGGGTCAGCAGCTCGGCCGGGTCCAGGCGCTCCGCTCCCCCCGCCGACGGCACGATCTCGGCCAACCGGGGCGCCCAGGCCGCCATGCGGCCGGGGAAGCTCGCCGCGAGCACGTCGACCATCGTCGCGGCCGCGGTGGAGGCACCGGGTGAGGCCCCGAGCAGGGCGGCAAGGGAGCCACCGGCGGAGGTGACCACCTCCGTGCCGAATCCGACCATGGCCCCGCGACCGCCGGACATCTTGAGCACCTGGACCCGCTGCCCGGCCGGAACCAGTTCCCAGTCATCCGCCTCGACGTGCGGGACGAACGTCCGCAGCGCGTCCAGCCGGCCCCCGGAGGTCTGGGCGAGCTGCCGGACCAGGTAGGTCATGAGCGACCGGTTGTCCCGGGCCGACGCCGCGAGCACCGGCAGGTTCCCCGGCCGCACGGACCGGAGGAGGTCGCTGAGCCGCCCCGTGCGGAGGAAGCGCGGGGAGAAGGCCGCGAACGGCCCGAACACGAGGTGCTCCCGGCCCTCGACCGTGCGGTGGTCCAGGTGCGGCACCGAGATGCTCGGCGCCCCGGGGGCGGCGTGCCCGTACACCTTGCCGCGGTGCGCCGCGACGAGGTCGGGGTTCGCCGTCCGGAGGAACCGGCCGCTGATCGGGAAGGCGCCGTACCGGCGCACCTCCGGGACCCGTGCCTGCTGCAGCAGCGGCAGCGTCCCGCCGCCCGCGCCGACGAAGACGTAGGGCGCGCGCAGCAGCCCCGGTGCGCCGGTGCGGCGGTCGCGGACGCCGACGTCCCAGGCCCCGCCGTCCCGGTCGAGCGAGGTCACCTCCTGCCCCAGCCGGACGTCGGCACCCCGGGACCGCAGCGCGGTCAGCAGCCGCCGGGTGAGCACACCGAAGTCGACGTCGGTGCCCTGCGTCGAGCGGGTGACGGCGACGGGACCGTCGTCCGGGCGGTCGCCGAACATCAGCGGCAGCCAGTCGGCGAGCTGCGCCCGGTCCTCGCTGTACTCGGTGCCGGCGAAGAGCGGATGCCCGCGGAGCGCCTCCCACCGGGCCCGCAGGTGGGCCACGCCGTCGGTTCCGCGCCCGAACCCGGCGTGCGGCACCGGGCGGACGAAGTCCTGCGGCGGGCCGATCCGGCCCGCCGAGACCAGGTGCGCCCAGAGGACCAGCGAGGCGGCGAACTGCTCGCCGATCGCCACGGCCTGCGAGACGTCGACCGATCCGTCGGCCCGGCGGGGCGTGTAGTTGAACTCGCAGAGCCCGGCGTGGCCGGTGCCGGCGTTGTTCCAGGCGCTCGAGCTCTCCAGCCCCGCCTCGTCCAGCCGTTCCACGACGGCGATCCGCCAGCCCGGCTCGAGTTCGCCGAGGAGCGTCCCGAGCGTCGCGCTCATGACGCCGCCGCCGATCAGGACGGCGTCGAACTGCTCCTTGCGCATGGGAGTTCCCTTCATGTCAGCAGCACCGCGATGCCGACGAGGACGGGCACCGACAGCACGGTGCTGAGCAGGATCACGTCGCGGGCGAGCACGGTGCCCCGGTCGTACGTCGCGGCGTAGACGAAGATGTTCTGCGCCGTGGGCAGCGCCGAGGTGACGGTCACCGCCAGCAGGGCGACGCCGTCGAGGCCGGCGACCCACCGGCCGAGGGCGTAGGCGATGGCCGGCATCGCCAGGTTCTTGAGGACGACGGCCAGCCACACCTGCCCGGCGAGCGCGCCGGCGGCCGGCCGGGGCGCGCCGTGCAGCGACATGCCGTACGCCAGGAGCGCCGCCGGCACCGCCAGCGCGGCGATCAGCTCCACCGGTTCGAGGGCGAGCGACGGTGGGTCCCACCCGCTGGCGGCCAGGAGCAGACCGAGCGCGCAGCCGATGACCACCGGGGTGCGCAGGGGCCGGAGCAGCAGCGACCACCTGCTCGTCGCCGCCCTCGGGCCGGCGAGCACCGCCAGTCCGACCGGGGCCATCACCAGGACCTGGAACAGCAGCACCGGTGCGACGTAGGAGGCGTCGCCGAGGATGTACACCGACACCGGGATGCCGAGGTTGCCGGCGTTGACGTAGGAGGAGGACAGCGCTCCGGCGGCCAGCTCCGGCGGGGCCAGCCCCCAGCGCCACCGCGCCAGCGCCGTGTACAGCAGGGCGACGAGCACCGCGCTGCCCGCCGTCCCGACGAGGGCGAGGGACAGGACGGCGTGGGTGTCCGCCGCGCCGAGGGTCAGGAACAGCAGCGCCGGGGTGGCCACGAAGAACGACAGCCGGGACAGCATGCCGGGTGCCTCGGGACCGAGCAGCCCGGTCCGTCCCACGAGCCAGCCCACGGCGATCACCGCGGCCAGTGCGGCGAAGCCGCCCAGCACCCCGCTCACGCGCGCAGTTCCGCCTCCACCGCGCGGACCAGCGCCTCCGCGGCGTCCGGCGCCTGGGGCAGGAAGAGGCTGGGCTCGGTGAGCTCGAGCTCCAGCACGACCGGCCGGCCGGTGGGGTCCCGGACCAGGTCGATGCGCGCGTACAGCGGCGCGGGGGCTCCCGGCACCAGGGTCGGAATCGCGTCGAACACCGACTCGGCGACCTCGCGCTGATCGGCCGACGGCTGCACCGGGCGCAGGTCGCCCCGGCTGTCGCGGTCCTGCCGCACACCCTCACCGCGGCCCAGCAGCGGGCCCTTGCGCACGGCGTGGGAGAAGCGGCCGCCGATGAACAGCATCGCGGTCTCGCCGAGGTCGTCGACGCTGGCCTGGTAGGGCTGCACCATCGCCGTCCGGCCGGCGCCGGTCAGCTCCGCCACGTGCGCCAGGGCGGCCGCGGCGTCGGCCCACCGGGCGGTGTCCCGCGATCCCGCGGAGACCGACGGCTTCACCACCCACTCCTCCGCGTCCGGCAGCTCGTCCGCGGCGGCCGGGTCCCACGCCGTCGGAACCACCGGCAGCCCGGCGCGCTCCAGGTCGCGCACGTAGGTCTTGTCGGTGTTCCACCGGAGCAGCTCGGCGGCGTTGCGCAGCCGCGGCACCCGCCCAGCCCAGGACAGGAACTCCTCGAGGCGCCACGCGTAGTCCCAGCAGGAACGGACGACGGCGAGGTCGTAGGCGGCCCAGTCGAGGCCGGCGTCGTCCCAGCGGACCAGGTCGACGGTCAGCCCCGCCTCCCCGAGCGCCGCAGCGGCGATCGGGAGGTCGGGGTCGACCGCCAGGCCGCGCTCGGAGCTGACGAGGGCGACCCTCGGGGTCACCGGGGCAGCTCGAGGACGCCGTCGATGCGCCGCGGGATGCCGCGGTAGTCGTCGGTGAGCTCCTCGGGGAGCAGCTCCTGCGGCGCGCCCTGCCAGGTCACCGGCCGGAGGAACCGGCGGATCGCGGTGGTGCCGACCGAGGTGTGCTGGGAGTTGGTGGACGGCCAGGGCCCACCGTGGTGCTGCGCCCAGGAGACGGCCACGCCCGTCGGGTAGGCGTCGTAGACCAGCCGTCCCGCCCGGGTGCGCAGCTCCTGGGAGACGGCCAGCGGCAGGTCGGTCTCGCCCGATCCGCGCAGCACGGTGGCGGTCAGGGACGACGGCATGGCCGACAGGGCCGCGAACAGGTCGCCCTCGCCGTCGTACCGGGCCACCACGCTGACCGGGCCGAAGCACTCCTCGGTGACCTCCTCGGGCAGGTCGCCCGCGGTGGTGGTGAGCAGCCGCGGCACGGCGCGGAAGCCCTCGTCCGCCGGCTCGGCGCCGCGGGCGATCTCCTCGACCCCGGGCGCCCCGGACAGCCCGTCGGAGATCCGGCCGTAGGAGGCGGCGATCCCCTCGTTCAGCAGCACCGGCGCCGGTGCGGCCCGCACGGCCTCGGCCATCGCCTCGACGACGCGGTCGCCGTCGGGACCGGCCGGCACGAAGGCCAGGCCGGGCTTGGTGCAGAACTGCCCCCCGCCGAGGGTGAAGGAACCGACCAGCTCGCGACCGATGACCTCACCGCGCTCGCCGGCCGCCTGCGGCGTCACGATCAGCGGGTTCAGGCTGCTCAGCTCGCCGAAGAAGGGCACCGGGTCGGGGCGCTGCTCGATGATCTGCAGCAGCGCCCGGCCGCCGTTGACCGAGCCGGTGAAGCCGACGGCGCGGATCGCCGGGTGGGCGACCAGGTCGGCTCCGGCCTGCAGCCCGTGGACGATGCCGAACGTGCCCTCGGGAGCGCCGGCCGTGCGGGCAGCCGCCACGAAGACGTCGAACACCAGCTGCGAGGTGGCCGGGTGCGACCCGTGCGCCTTGACGACGACGGGGCAGCCGGCGGCCAGCGCGGACGCGGTGTCGCCGCCGGGCACGGAGAACGCGAGGGGGAAGTTGCTCGCCCCGAAGACCGCGATGGGGCCGATCGGCAGCAGCATGCGGCGCAGGTCGGGACGCGGGCCCATGGGGGTGTCCCCCGGGTGGTCGATCGCGGCCTCCAGGTAGCTGCCCTCGTCGAGCACCTCGGCGAACAGCCGCAGCTGGTAGGCGGTGCGGGTCAGCTCGCCGTTCAGGCGGGTCGTCCCGAGCGCGGTCTCCCGGTCGGCGACGGCGACGACGTCGTCGCGGCGGGCCTCCAGGGCGTCGGCCAGGGCGCGCAGCAGCGCGGCTCGGCCGGCGCGGCCCATCGCGTCCAGGCCGGGCGCGGCGGCGAGGGCCGCCGCGCAGAGGCGGTCCACCTCCGCGGTGGTGGTCTCCTGCGCGACCACCTCGACCGCCTCGCCGGTGCTGGGATCGATGCTGACGACGTCGCTCATGTGGCTGTCCTCCGGTGCTGTGGTGCGGTGGTCAGTGCGTCGCGCCGACGTGGAAGCGGTCCACGGTCCAGGCGCGCGCCTGCTCGCTGAGGGTGATGCCCAGGCCGGGCCGGTCCGAGATGTACATGCGCCCGTCGCGGGTCTCCAGGCGCTCGTTGAACAGGGGGTGCAGCCAGTCGAAGTGCTCCACCCAGGGCTCGCGCGGGTAGGCGGCGGCCAGGTGCGCGTGGATCTCCATCGCGAAGTGCGGCGCCAGCAGCAGGCCCGCCTGGTCGGCCAGGGTGGCCAGTGTCAGGAACTGGGTGATGCCGCCGATCCGCGGCGCGTCGGGCTGGAGGATGTCCACGGCGCCGGCGCGGATGAGCGCGGCGTGCTCCGCGACGCTGGTCAGCATCTCCCCCGTCGCGATCGCGGTGTCCAGGCTGCGGGCCAGCTCGGCGTGGCCCTCGGCGTCGTAGGCGTCCAGCGGCTCCTCGATCCACACGAGGTCGAACTCCTCGAGCCGGCGGCTGACCCGCATGGCCGTCGGGCGGTCCCACTGCTGGTTGGCGTCCACCATGAACGGCACGGCGTCGCCGAGGTGCTCGCGGACGGCGCGCACCCGGCGCAGGTCCTCGGCCGAGTCGGGCAGACCGACCTTGATCTTGATGCCGCCGACGCCCTGCTCCAGGGTGCGGGTGGCGTTGTCCTTCACCTGCTCGACCGACTCGTGCAGGAAGCCGCCCGAGGTGTTGTAGCAGCGCACCGAGTCGCGGTGCGCCCCCAGCAGCTTGGCCAGCGGCAGGCCCGCGCGCTTGGCCTTGAGGTCCCAGAGCGCGATGTCGATGGCCGCGATCGCCTGGGTGGAGGCGCCGCTGCGGCCGACCGACGCGCCGGCCCAGACCAGCTTGGTCCAGAGCCGGGCGATGTCGCTGGGGTCCTCGCCGAGCAGGTCCGGCGCCACCTCGCGGGCGTGCGCGAACTGCGCCGGGCCGCCGGCCCGCTTGGAGTAGCTGAACCCCACGCCCTCGAGGCCGGACTCGGTGCCGATCTCGGCGAAGAGGAAGGCGACCTCGGTCATCGGGCGCTGCCGGCCGGTGAAGACCTTCGCGTCGCTGATCGGGTTGGCCAGCGGCAGGGTCACCGACGACAGGCTCACCGAGGTGATCCGGTCGAGCACGGCGGGGGGTGCGGACGACGTCACAGGGTCTCCTGACCGGTTCATCGGACGAGGCAGGGGCGCTTCGGGTCGAAGGCCCAGCCCGGGACGAGGTACTGCATGGCGACGGCGTCGTCCCGCGCGCCGAGCCCGTGCTCCAGGTAGAGCTCGTGCGCCGCGGCCAAGGCGTCGCGGTCCAGCTCGACGCCGAGGCCGGGCGTGGTCGGCACGGCGATCGCGCCGTCCTCGATCCGCAGCGGCGAGCGGGTGAGCGGCTGGCCGTCCTGCCAGATCCAGTGCGTGTCCAGCGCCGTGATCTCACCGGGTGCTGCCGCGCCGACCTGGGTGAACATGGCCAGGGAGATGTCGAAGTGGTTGTTCGAGTGCGAGCCCCAGGTCAGCCCGAAGTCGTCGCACAGCTGCGCGACGCGCACCGAGCCGCGCATGGTCCAGAAGTGCGGGTCGGCCAGCGGGATGTCGACGGCGTTCGAGCGGATGGCGTGCGCCATCTGCCGCCAGTCGGTGGCGATCATGTTGGTCGCCGTGGGCAGGCCGGTGGCCCGCTTGAACTCGGCCATGACCTCGCGGCCGGAGAAGCCGCCCTCGGCTCCGACCGGGTCCTCGGCGTAGGCGAGCACGCCGCCCAGGTCCCGGCAGAGCTCGACCGCCTCGGCGAGCAGCCAGCCTCCGTTGGGATCGAGGGTGATGCGGGCGTCCGGGAAGCGCTCGGCGAGGGCGCGCACCGCGGCGACCTCCTGCTCGCCGGGCAGCACGCCGCCCTTGAGCTTGAAGTCGGAGAAGCCGTACCGGGCCTGCGCGGCCTCGGCGAGGGCGACGACCGCCTCGGGGGTCATCGCCTCGTCGCGGCGCAACCGCTCCCAGTCGTCGGCGGGCTCGGCCTCGGCCAGGTAGGGCAGGTCGGTCGCGTTCCGGTCGCCGACGTAGAAGAGGTAGCCCAGCATCGGCACGCTGTCGCGCTGCTGCCCCTCGCCGAGCAGCTCGGCCACGGGCACGCCCAGGTGCTGACCGAGCAGGTCGAGCAGCGCGGACTCCAGCGCGGTGACCGCGTGGATCGTCGTCCGCAGGTCGAAGGTCTGCAGGCCGCGGCCGCCGGCGTCCCGGTCGGCGAAGGTGGCCGCGACCTCGCGCAGCAACCGGCCGTAGGCCGCGATCGGCTGCCCGGTCAGCAGCGCTCCCGCGTCCTCGACGGTGCGCCGGATGGCTTCCCCGCCCGGCACCTCACCGAGGCCGGTGCGGCCCTCGGAGTCGGTGACGATCGCGATGTTGCGGGTGAAGAAGGGCCCGTGCGCGCCGCTGAGGTTCAGCAGCATGCTGTCGTGCCCCGCGACGGGGACCACCTCGACGGTGGTCACGGTGGGCGTGCGGCCGGTCATGCGGTCCTCCTGGGCAGCGGGGTGTCCGTGGACGGCGAGGTCAGGAGACCTTGTCCACGAGGGCGGCCAGCTCGGCCAGCTCCTCCTCGCGCAGGTCCGTCAGCGGCGGGCGCACCCGCCCGCCGTCGCGGCCCACCGCGGTCAGCCCCGCCTTGACGATCGACACCGCGTAGCCCTTGGTGCGGTCCCGGATGTCGATGTAGGGAAGCACGAAGTCGTTGAGCATCGAGTAGACGGCCGCGTGGTCCTGCGCGCGGACCGCCGCGTAGAAACGCAGCGCGAACTCGGGCAGGAAGTTGTAGAGCGCCGACGAGTAGGTGCTCACCCCCAGCTGGAGCAGCGGCAGCGCGAAGGTCTCGGCCGTGGGCAGGCCGCCGATGTAGATCAGCCGGTCGCCGACCTTGGCGTAGGTGCGGGTCATCTGCTCGATGTCCCCGATGCCGTCCTTGAGGCCGATCAGCGTGGGGTTGCGGTCCGCGAGCTGTGCGACGGTGGTGTCCACGAGCACGGCGTTGGCCCGGCTGTAGACGATGACCCCGAGGTCCGTCGCGCCGCACACGGCGCTGATGTGCTCGACGAGGCCGGCCTGGCTGGCCTCGGTCAGGTAGGGCGGGAAGAGCAGGAGTCCCGAGGCCCCCGCCTCCTTCGCGGCCGTCGCCTGGGCGACCGCCTGCGCGGTGCTGCCGGTCGCCGGCGCGATGACCGGGACCCGGTCCCCCGCCTCCTCCACGGCGATCCGCAGGACGCGGTCGATCTCCTCCGACGTCAGCGAGAAGCCCTCGCCGGTGCCGCCCGCGGCGAACAGCCCGGCGACGTCAAACCCGGCCTGCCAGGCGAGGTGCTCCCGGTACCGCGCCTCGTCGACCCGGAGGTCGGCGTCGAAGTGGGTGACGGGGAAGGAGAGCAGGCCGGACTTCAGACGGTCGGCGAGAGCGTCGGGGGGCAGCAACGTCACGGGGATCAGTCCTCGGGTCCGACGGGTCCGCATGGCGTCCGACGAGGTCGTCGGCTCCACGAGCGGGGGTCGGCGTCACCGTAGGAACGGCGGACGATGCCTGTCCAAGAGTTGTTTCGCATCGCGCGATGCGTTCACGGCATCATGGGGCTGATCAGAACGCGACCGTGCTCCGCTCGAGGAGCTCCAGTACGCGGCGCAGCGCAGGGTTGCGCGACTCCCGCATCCAGAGCAGGTGCAGCTCGACCGGCTCCGGGACCGAGGTCTCCAGCCGGACGAACTCCACGCCCTCGATCGGCAGCCGGGCTGCCGACTCGGGGACGAACGCGAGCCCACGCCCGGCCGCCACCAGCCAGAGCATGGTGAGCACCTGGCTCACGGTGTGGACGGCGTTCTGCGACGCCGCGGGCACCAGGCTCACCACCAGGTCGTAGAAGTACCGCGCCTGCGTGGGCGAGTGCATGATGACCGGCTCCGTGGCGAGGTCCGCGGCCACCGCGTCCCGCCCCAGCGCGGAGAGCCGGTGCCCCGACGGGACGGCGACGAGCAGCGCCTCCCGGTGGAGGAGGCGAGAACCGAACGTGTCGGCGTCGAAGGGCGGCCGGGCGAGCCCGAGGTCGATCTCCTCGTTGAGGAGCGCGGCCACCTGCTCGCGGGTCACCATCTCGTGCAGGTCCAGCCCGATGTCGGGCAGGGCCCGCTCCACCTCGTCGAGCAGCCGGCCCAGCGTGCCGTAGGTGGAGGCGGCCGTGAAGCCGATGCGCACCACACCGTGGGACCCCGACGACACCCGCCGGGCCAGTTCGGGCGCGGTGTCGGCGAGGGAGAGCAGGCGGCGGGCCTCGGCCAGGAACACCTCACCCGCGGCGGTCAGGACCACCCTGCGGTTGTCCCGCTCCAGCAGCTGCGCACCGACGGCCCGCTCGAGCTTCTGGATCTGGCGGCTCAACGGGGGCTGGGTCATCTTCAGCCTGGTGGCCGCGCGGCCGAAGTGCAGCTCCTCGGCGACGGCCAGAAAGCCGCGAAGTTGCTCCAGGGTGAACGCCATGCGCGCAAGGTATCAATCAATGCCGCATTGATCTTGGACACGCATGGATTGCCCTCCATACGCTCCGCTGGTCCGGAGTGACGCCACTCACAGACGCCCACCCGCTGACCGAGGAGATCGACATGAACACCACCTACCGTGCGCGCCGATGGGCGACGACCGGTGCCGGACTCGCACTGGCCCTCTCGCTCGCCGCCTGCGGCGGGAACGTCGGCGGAGGGTCGGGCGCCGAGGGCGAGGACTTCCCCGGCGGTGACCCGATCACGCTGTTCGTGGGCCAGGACCCGGGTGGCAGCACGGACCTGATCGCCCGCGCTCTCGCCGAGGGTGTCTCCGACGAGCTCGGCGTCCCGGTCACCGTGGAGAACAAGCCCGGCGCCAACGGCTCCCTGGCTGCACAGGAGCTCGCCGGCGAGGACCCCGACGGCCACACGCTGATGATCTACAACGGCAGCCTGGCCTACATCACCCCGCTGGCCGTGGGCGAGGGCGAGGCGCCCGACATCGCCGACTACGAGATCGTCACCGGCATCTCCCTGGACGACTACGTCCTCGTGACCGCCCCGTCCTCCGGGTTCACGACGGTCGAGGACCTGGCCGCGGCCGGCCGGCCGATCACGTTCGGTACGACCGGCGTGGGCACCGGCAGCCAGCTGTCGCAGGAGCTGCTCTTCGCCCAGGCCGACATCGACGCCACGGCCGTGCCCTTCGACGGCGGTTCCCCCACGCTGACCGCCGTGCTGGGTGGCCAGGTCGACGTCGGCTCGATCCAGCTCGGTGAGGCCATCGAGCAGATCGAGGCCGGCGAGCTCACCCCCATCGTCACCTTCGCCGAGGAGCGCCCCAGCTACCTGGCCGACACCCCGACCGCCGTCGAGGCGGGGTACGACGTACCGGTCCAGCAGTCCCGTGCGATCTTCGCCCCCGAGGGCACCCCGGACGACGTGCTCGAGACCCTGCGCGAGGCGTTCCAGGTCGCATTCGAGGACGAGGCCTACCAGCAGTTCAACGAGGACAACCAGCTCACGCCGAACGAGCTCGACGGCGAGGAGATCCGCGAGCGGTGGACGAACAACCTGGAGGAGTACCGCGCCGTGGTCGAGGAGTACGGCATCGAGCTCGGTGGCGAGTAGTCCCCGATCCGAGCAGTGACCCAGGACGCGGCACTCACGTCATGAGTGCTCCGAGCGCCATCGAGGAGTGCGCATGACCTCCGCCCACGACGGGTCGACCACCCCGGACAGCCCCGGCGGCCGCACGGCCGCCGGGGCTGTCCCCCCGGGGCACGCCGGAGGAGCATCCCCCGCCGGAGCGCCGGGCGACACCGACCGCCCGCCGTCGACGCTGCACGACCTCGAGGACGCGGCCCACCAGCTCGAGGCCGACGCCGAGCACCGCCCGCCACCGGCCGGCCCGACCACCAATCTCGTCGTCGCCACCCTCGTCGTGGCCCTCGGCGCCGCCGCACTGGTCGGTTCCCTCTCCCTCGGCGCCGGCAGCGCCCGCAACCCGGGCTCGGGCACCTGGCCGATGATCCTGAGCCTCCTGATCGTGGTGCTGGGCGTCGCGCTGGCGATGACCGCCCGCCGCACCACCGACGCCGAGCGCTTCACCCGCGGCTCGTGGCTGGTGCTCGCCGGCCTGGCGACGATGGTGGTCTTCGTGGCCGTCATCGAAGTCATCGGCTTCGAGATCCCGGCAGCCCTGCTCGCCTTCGTCTGGCTCCGCTTCCTGGGCGGCGAGGGCTGGCGCACCTCGGTCGTCACCAGCATCGCAGTGGTGGCCGCCTTCTACCTCATCTTCGTGGCGGCCCTCTCGGTCCCCATCCCGCACCTGTTCTGAAGGAGCGTCCGAGTGGATCTCGCCCCGGTGCTCGACGGCTTCGTCGTCGTCCTGGAACCCACGAACCTGCTCTACTGCCTGATCGGTGTCGTCGTCGGCATGCTCGTCGGCGTGCTGCCCGGCCTCGGGCCCGCCGCCACCATCGCGATCCTGCTGCCGATCACCATCGGCCTCGAGCCGGTCACCTCGGTCATCATGCTGGCCGGCATCTTCTACGGGGCCCAGTACGGCGGCACGATCACCTCCGTCCTGCTCAAGCTCCCCGGCGAGGCGTCGTCGGTGGTCACGGTGTTCGACGGCCACGCACTGGCCCGCCAGGGCAAGGCCGGCACGGCACTGGGCATCGCGGCGATCGGCTCGTTCGTCGGTGGCACGGTGTCGATCGTCGCCCTCTCCTTCCTCGCTCCGGTCGTCGCCGGTTTCGCCCTCGACTTCGGGCCGCCGGAGTACACCGCGCTGGCCCTCCTCGGCATCCTCCTGGTGGCGACCGTCAGCAGCGGCGGCCGGCTCAAGGCGGTCGTCGCCGCCTGCATCGGCCTGCTGCTCGCCACCGTCGGCCGCGACGCCTTCACCGGCGGGGAGCGGTTCACCTTCGGCAACCTGAACCTGGCCGACGGGCTGGACTTCGTGCCGATCGCGATGGGGCTGTTCGGCCTCGGCGAGATCCTCTACAACCTCGAGCAGCGGCACACCGTCGCCCAGGCGCCCGCGAAGGTCGCCAACGTCTGGCCGTCCCGCACGGACCTGCGGCAGTCCTCGGGCGCGATCGGCCGGGGCTCGGTGCTCGGCTTCGTCCTCGGCATCCTGCCGGGCGGCGGCGCCACGCTGTCCTCGCTCGCGGCCTACGCCGTGGAGAAGAAGCGGTCGAAGACGCCGGAGCGGTTCGGCAAGGGCGCGGTCGAAGGGGTGGCGGGGCCGGAGACGGCGAACAACGCCGCCGCGACGTCGTCGTTCATCCCGCTGCTCACGCTCGGCATCCCGGCCAACGCCACCATGGCGGTCATCTTCGGCGCGCTGCTCATCCAGGGCGTCCCGCCCGGCCCGCGGCTCGTGACCGACGAGCCGGAGCTGTTCTGGGGCGTGGTCAACTCGATGTACATCGGCAACATCCTGCTGCTGATCATGAGCATCCCGCTGGTCGGCATCTTCGTGAAGATCCTCCGCGTCCGGCCGGCGATCCTCGCGCCGATCACGGTCCTGATCACGCTGATCGGCGTCTACACCGTCAACAACAGCGCGTTCGACATCGTCCTGGTCATCGTGTTCGGCCTGCTCGGCTACCTGATGAAGAAGGTCGGTTTCGACCCGGGACCCCTGCTGCTCGCCTTCGTCCTCGGCACCCTGCTCGAGGACTCCTTGCGCCGGTCGCTGCTGATCTTCGACGGCGATGCCGTCGGCTTCTTCACCCGGCCCATCTCGGGCACGCTGCTGGTGGTCTTCGTGCTGGTGATCATCGGCCCGATGCTCCGCACCGCCCTCTCCCGTCGGCGACCCGCCGATGACCCGAGCGACACCAAGGAGCTGGTATGACCGTCCTGGTCGGCTACGTGCCCACCCCCGAGGGCGAGGCCGCCTTCGCCGCGGCCCTCGCCGAGGCCCGCCGCCGGGCGGAGCCCCTCGTCGTGCTCAACACCGCGCGCAGCGGCGCGCCGGTGAGTGCGGACGTCGCCCCCGAGGACGCGGTGCGCCGGCTGACCGACCGGGCAGACCAGGCCGGGGTTCCGCTGGAGCTCCGGCAGGAGAGCTACTCGGGCGACGCCGCCGACGAGGTCCTGCGGGTCGCGGCGGAGGTCGACGCCTCGGTGATCGTCATCGGCCTCCGCAGGCGCTCCGCCGTCGGGAAGCTGCTCATGGGCAGCGCGGCCCAGCGCATCCTGCTCGACGCCGATCGCCCGGTGCTCTCGGTGAAGCCCTGAGCCCTGAGCACAGAGCCCTGAGCTCCTGCCCGCCCGCTGCCGGCCCGGGTCCGGCGTGACCGGATAGACACGACCGGTCTCCGCGGATCCTCCCCCGCCGTGCCAGTCTCGACGGCGATGGACGCATGACGGGCCTGGAGATGTGCGCGGTGGCCGCCGCCGGGTTCGCCGCGGGCGGCATCAACGCCGTCGTCGGCTCGGGGACGCTGGTGTCGTTCCCGGTCCTGCTCGCCGTGGGCATCCCGCCGGTGCCGGCCACGATCAGCAACTCCCTCGGCCTGATCGCCGGCAACGCCTCGGGGGCGTTCGGCTACCGCCGCGAGCTGCGCGGGCAGGGCAGGCGGCTGCTCGGGCTGCTGCCCGCCTCGGTCCTCGGCGGCCTCACCGGCGCCTTCCTGCTGCTGCACCTGCCGGCCTCGACGTTCGAGGCGGTCGTGCCGGTGCTCATCGCCCTGGCCGTCACGCTGGTCGCCACGCAGCCCCTGGTCCAGCGCGCCCTGCGGCGCCGGCGCTCCCCGGATGACGTGGAGCAGCCGATCGGCCCGGGCCGCACGGCCGCGCTCTTCGGCGGCGCCTACCTGACCGGCACCTACGGCGGATACTTCGCGGCCAGCCAGGGCGTGCTGCAGATCGGCATCTTCGGCCTGCTGCTGCGCGAGCCGCTGCAGCGGCTCAACGCGCTCAAGAACGTCCTCACGCTCGCGGTGAACACCGTGGCCGCCGGCGCCTACGTCGTCGTCGCCACCGACCGGGTGGTCTGGACGGCGGCCGGACTGCTGGCGGTCGGCTCGCTCGTGGGCGGGTACGTGAGCTCCCGCTACGGGCGGCGGCTGCCCGAGCCGGTGCTGCGGACGGCGATCGTCGTCCTCGGTCTCGTCGCCATCGCGGTGCTGCTGAGCCGGTGAACGTCTGGGAGTTCGCCCTGCTCCTCCTCGCCGGCGTCGGCGCGGGGCTCACCGGCAGCATCGCGGGCCTCGCCTCGCTGATCAGCTATCCCGCCCTGCTGGCCGTGGGCCTGCCGCCGGTGACGGCGAACGTCACCAACACCGCGGCGCTGGTCCTGACCGGCGTCGGCTCGGTGAGCGCATCGCGACCCGAGCTGAGGGGTCAGGGGCGCCGGCTCGTGCCGCTGGCCGTGGCCGCCGTCCTGGGCGGGAGCATCGGGGCGGCGCTGCTGCTCAGCACCCCCACCGAGGCCTTCGAGCGGATCGTGCCCTTCCTCATCGGCGGGGCGGCGCTCACGATCCTGGTGCAGCGCCCCCCGCGCGAGCTCGCCGCCGAGGCCGCCGCCGCCGGCGTCCACCGGCACGGCGACCAGTGGTGGCTGGCGCCCGCCGTCTTCGCCATCTCCATCTACGGCGGCTACTTCGGGGCGGCGGCCGGCGTCCTGATGCTGGCCACCTTCCTGCTCACGACCGGGGAGGGCCTGCCCCGCAGCAACGCCATGCGCAACGTCGTCCTCGGGGTCGCCAACAGCGTCGCGGCGGTCGGCTTCGTGCTCTTCGCCTCGATCGCCTGGTGGGCCGCGCTGCCCCTGGCGATCGGGTTGTTCCTCGGCTCGCTGCTCGGCCCCCGCATCGTGCGGCGGGCGCCCCAGACGGCGCTGCGGCGGGTCATCGCCGTGGCCGGGCTCGGGCTCGCCGTCCACCTGGGCATCGACGCCTACTTCTGATCGGCCGGGCGCGCGTTTCCCGACGTCTCGACGCGGGCCGAGACGTCGGAAAGCGCGCAGTCGGACGAGGGGGGTCAGCCCCGGCCGACGTAGGCGGCGAGCACCAGGACGACGACGCTGCCGAGCATCAGCAGCCGCGCCGGGGTGAGCCCGTTGACCAGCCCGGCGGTCGCCTCCACCCACTGCGGGCGGACGACGGCGTCGCGGGCCTGCTGCCGCACGATGCGCACCTCGTCGGCCAGCAGCGTGCCGGCGGTGCCGAGCATGCTCAAGCCCAGCACCACGAACACGACCGAGAGCCGCTCGTCGTAGCTCTCCGCCGACCCGGCGAGGATCGCGGCGACGATCCCGCCGAGCACGAGGCCGAGCAGCCCACCGGCCACCGGCGCCCACGGCCCCATGATCGTCATCGGGCCACGGCGGGGCATGCGGGGTGCGGGGCGGACCGACACCGGAGCGGTCGGCTGGGCACCCGGCGGCAGGTCCCGGTCGGTCCCGGCCGGCTCCGGCTCCGGCGGGGCCTCCGCCGTGACGGCGTCGGGGGCAGCCACCGTCGGCAGCACGCCGGTGGTAGCCGCCGCATCGGTCTTCGGGGCCGCTCCTGCCTTCGGAGCAGCCGCCGTCTTCGACGCTGCTCCCGCCTTCGCGGCAGCTCCGCCCTTCGGAGCTGCTCCGGTCTTCGACGCCGCCACGGCGCCGCCGGGTCGGACCACCGGGATCTCGGCGGTCCCCGGACCGGTGGACGTGCTTCCGTTGCGTTCACTCATGACTGATCACCTCGCGCGCCACGCTAGGCGCACCGGTCCCACGCGTCCGGGACGCCGCCCCGGCGGACCGTGCACGCAGCGTGATGCCGCGCCGCGCGACCGGCGAGGTCACACCAGCCGGCGGCTGTCCGCGCCGACCACCCGCAGCCACCGGTAGCCGTAGCCGTCGAGCTGGAGCTCCACCCGCCCGCCGTCGCCCACGTCCGTGCTGCCGGCCCGCAGCAGGTCGGCCAGCCGGTGATCGGGGCCGCAGCCCTCCAGGACCAGCGGCACCGTGCGTGGCTCGGAGCTGAGGTTGTGGAGGGCCACCAGCGCCCCGTCGTCCCAGGTGCACAGGTGCGCCAGCACCTCCGGGCACGGGTGCTCCAGCACCTGGAAGCCGCCCCACCCGAGCTCCGGTGACTCCCGGTACCGCCGGATCAGGAGCTTCATGAACGAGAGGAGGGAGTCGGGGTCGTTGCGCTGGTCGGCGACGTTGACGTAGTCCGGCGCGAAGCCACCGTCGACCACCGGACCGGGCAGCTTGCGCGGCTCGGCCGAGGAGAAGCCGCCGTTGCGGCCGGAGGTCCACTGCATCGGCGTCCGGACCGCGAGCCGCCCCTCCGCCTCCAGGTTCTCCCCCATGCCGATCTCCTCCCCGTAGAAGAGCACGGGGGTGCCCGGCAGGGAGAACAGCAGGCTGTAGACCATCCGGACGCGCCGCGGGTCGCCGTCCAGCATCGGCGGCAACCGCCGCGTCAGCCCCCGGCCGTAGACCTGCATGCGCTCCTCGGGCCCGAAGGCGGCGAAGACCTCCTCGCGCTCCTCGTCGGAGAGCTTGTCCAGCGTCAGCTCGTCGTGGTTGCGCACGAATGTGGCCCACTGCGAGTCCGGGTGCAGCGCGGGCCGGGCCTCCAGGGCGGCCGACAGCGGTCCGGCGTCGCCGCGCGCCAGCGCGAGGTAGAGGGCCTGCATGCCGTTGAAGTCGAACTGCATGGTCAGCTCGTCGCCGTCGGCGCCGCCGAAGAACTCCAGCTGCTTCTCGAACGGCAGGTTCACCTCGCCCAGCAGCACGCCGGCGCCGGATCGCCGGTTGACCAGGGAGCGCAGCGAGCGCAGGTACTCGTGCGGCTCGGGGAACGCACCGTCGTCGCCGCCGACGGTCTCCAGGAAGAACGGGACGGCGTCCACGCGGAAGCCGTCCAGGCCCAGCTGCAGCCAGTAGCCCATGACCTTCGCGACCTCGTCGCGCACCCGCGGATTGGCGACGTTCAGGTCGGGCTGCTCCTTGTAGAACTTGTGCAGGTACCACTCCCCCGTCTTCTCCGACAGCGTCCAGATGCCGTCCTCCTGGTCGGGGAAGACGACCTGGTCGGAGGTGTCCGGGGGCGGGTCGGAGCGCCACACGTAGAAGTCGCGGTACGGCGAGTCCTTCGACGACTCCGCCGAGCGGAACCAGGGGTGCTTGCGCGAGGTGTGGTTGACCACGAGGTCGGCGATCACCCGCATGCCGCGGTCCTTGGCCGTGCGCAGGACCTCGACGAAGTCACCGAGGTTCCCCAGCCGCGGGTCGACGCCGTAGAAGTCGGTGATGTCGTAGCCGTCGTCGCGCTCGGCGGTCGGGTAGAAGGGCATCAGCCACAGGCAGGTGACGCCGAGGTCGGCCAGGTGGTCGATCCGCTGCGCAAGGCCCTCGAAGTCGCCGATGCCGTCGCCGTTCCAGTCCATGTAGGTCTCGACGTCGAGGCAGTAGACGACGGCGTTCTTCCACCACAGGTCGCTGGTGTCGGTGATCCTCACGGCGCCGGCACCGGGTCCAGGCGCGGACGGCGGTTCTCGGCCGGTCCGGGTGGATCGATGGCGACCGCCGGTTCCGGGGCGGTGACCCCCAGCTGCGGCAGCACGTGCTCGCCGAACGCGTCGAGGAAGGGCCGCTGCTCCTTGCCGACGTGGTGCAGGTAGATCTCGTCGAAGCCCAGCTCCCGGTACTCCTGCAGCCAGGCGGTGTGCTGCCCCAGGTCGGAGGAGATGCGGACGGCGGCGGCCACGTCCTCGGGGGTCACGTGCTCGCTGGCCTGTTCGAACGCCTCCGGGCTGTCGAGGTCCCAGCACAGCGGCGGGGGGAAGACGTTGCTCCGCCACTGGTCGTGGGCGATGCCCAGGGCCCGGTCGGGGTCGGGATCCCAGGACACGTGCACCTGCAGCACGAGCTTGCCCTGACCCCCGGCGTCCCGGTAGGCGGCGATCATCTCGCGCAGCTTGTCGTGCGGCTGGTTGATGGTGACCAGTCCGTCGGCCCAGTCCGCGCCCTTCCGGGCGGTGGCCACGCTGACCGCCGGTGCGATGAGTGCCGGCTGCTGCTCGGGCAGGGTGTAGATCACCGCCCGGTCGACGGTGACCAGGCCGTCGTGGCTCACCTGCTCGCCGGCGAGCAGCCGGCGGATCACGTCCACGCACTCCCGGAGGCGGGCGTCGCGCACGTCCTTGCGGGGCCACTTGTCGCCGGTGACGTGCTCGTTCATCGCCTCGCCGCTGCCCAGGGCCACCCAGAACCGCCCGGGGAACATCGCGCCCAGCGTCGCGATCGCCTGGGCGACGATCACCGGGTGGTAGCGCTGCCCCGGGGCGTTCACCGCGCCGAAGGGCAGGGACGTCGTGGCCATCGCCGCACCCAGCCAGGACCAGGCGAAGCCGGATTCCCCCTGCCGTGGGTTCCAGGGCGTGAGGTGGTCCGAGCACATGGCGGCGGTGAACCCCACCTCCTCGGCGTGCTGGACCGCCTTCAGCAGCTCTGCGGGGTGGACCTGCTCGTGGGAGTTGTGGAACCCGATCACCGGCATGGGTCATGCCTACCCAGGTCAGGCGGTCCCGGCGACCTCAGGAGAGCCGGGCACCCCTGCGCGGCCCGGCGTCCCCGCGTCACGCGGCGCCGGCAGCCGGCGGGCGGTGTCGACGAGCACGGCGCCCGCCGAGTGGGCCACGAGCCGCTCCGCCGCGTCGGCCTCCAGCGGTGCGTCGAACAGGTAGCCCTGCGCGAGGTCGCACCGCGCCGCGCGCAGCTGGTCGCGCTGGACCTCCAGCTCGACCCCCTCGGCCACGATCTCCAGGTCCAGGGTGCGTCCCAGGTCGATCAGGCCGCGCACGATCGGCGGCAGGTGGGCGCCCTGGATGGTCGCGATGAACGAGCGGTCGATCTTGAGCACGTCGACGGTGAACTGCCGCAGGTAGCTCAGCGAGGAGTACCCCGTCCCGAAGTCGTCGAGCGCCAGTCGCACGCCCAGGGCGCGCAGCGCGGTGAGCCGTTCGGCGGCGGCCTCCGGATCGCGGACGAGGGCGGTCTCGGTGACCTCGAGGACGAGGGCGGACGCCGGGAGCCCGCTGACGGCGAGGGCCTCGGCGATCTGCCCGACCAGCTCGGGCGAGGCCAGCTGCACCGCCGACACGTTGACGGCCATGGTGACGTCCCGGCCGCCGGACAGCCGGCGCCACCGAGCCGCGGCCGTGCACGCCTCGCGCAGCACCCAGGCGCCGATCTCCCCGATCAGGTCCAGGTCCTCGGCCACGGGCACGAAGCGGTCCGGCGGAACCTGGCCGAGCGACGGCGACGTCCAGCGCAGGAGCGCCTCGAAGCCCACGACGGTCGACCCGTCGAGCTCGACGACCGGCTGGTAGACCAGCCGCAGCTCTCCTCCCCCGAGGGCTCCCTGGAGCTCGCGCTCCAGCTCGCGCCGTTCCACGACGGCGGCGCGCATGCTGGGGTCGAACACCACCACCCGTCCGCGGCCCGCCGCCTTGGCGGCGTACATCGCGACGTCGGCGTCCCGGACGAGCGAGTCGCTGGTGGCGCTCTCGTCGCTCACCGCGATCCCGACGCTCCCGGACACGGTCACGACCTGGCTGCCGATGCGGATCGGTCCGCTCAGGGCGGCGAGGACGCGTTCGCCGGCGGCCAGGAGGTCGTCGTCCCCGCTGATCTGGCCGAGGAGGATCGCGAACTCGTCCCCACCGAGCCGGGCCAGCGTGTCCCCCGCACGGACGGTCGCCTGCAGCCGGCCGGCGACCTGCTGCAGGAGGACGTCGCCGGCCTGGTGGCCGAGAGCGTCGTTGACCTCCTTGAACCCGTCCAGGTCGATGAAGACGACGGCGGCCGTGTCGCCGTGCCGGGCGTTGTGGCGCATGGCCTGCTCCACCCGGTCGGCGAACAGCGCGCGGTTGGCCAGGCCGGTCAGGCCGTCGTGGAAGGCCTGGTGCGCCAGGGTCTGCTCGGCGCGCTTGCGCTCGGTGATGTCCGTGGCGTGCACGACGACGCCGCGCACGTCGGGGTCGTCGGTCAGGTCGACCAGGCGCACACCGAGCCACCGGTCCTCACCCCCCGTCCTGCGGGGCAGCTCCGCGCTCACCACGGCGCCGCCCGCATCCAGCGCACGACGGAAGACGGCGCGGCTCTCCGGCAGGTCCAGGCCCGCCCGCGCCATGAGCTCCGAGACCGGGAGGTCCGCCGTCGATTCCGCCTCGAGCAGCGCCGCCAGGGGGCGCTGGTCGCTCAGCAGCCGGCCGGCCCGGTCCACCACGATCACGGCGTCGGAGGAGTTCGCGGCCAGGGTGGCGTAGTAGCGGGCCTGGGAGCGCACCAGCGCACGAGCGGTTGCCTCGGCATGGAGGAGCCGTGCCGTGCGGACGTAGACGAGCAGCACCAGCACGAGAGTGGCGCCGAACATCGACAGCGGCTGCTCGGGCCCGTCGGTGAGATCGTCGACCAGCTCCAGGACCGCGGGCACGAGCAGCGCGCCCAGGCAGATCGCCAGCCGGGCGAAGCCGCCGCTCTCGCGGCCTCCGTCGGCGTCCGGCCGGGCAGGGCTGGGCGTCGCGACGGCGAGGAGGACGGCGCCCAGCAGCCAGCCGCACTCGAGCAACGGGGGGCCGGCTTCGGGATCGGCGACGAGCAGGTATCCGAGGTCGGCGACCAGCCAGCACGCGGCGCCCCCGGCCAGCACGAGCACCCGGGCGTCGCGCCGGCCCTGCCCGGCCACGACCCGGATGACCAGCGCGATGAGCGCGGCGTCCAGGGAGGGGTACAGCGCCCACACCAGGCGGACGGCGAGGGGCTGGGAGCTGTCGCCGAGCGTGTCGGCGAGGGAGAGCTCGCCCATGACCAGCAGTACGGCGACGAAGACGATGACGGCGTCGATCCAGCCATCGACGCGGGCGCGTGACGCCTGACCGGTCGCGCCGGCGATACGGGTGAGCGCGGCGGCCAGGAAGACGTAGCTCGACACGTAGAACACGTCGGCGACGGAGAGGTCCACGTCGGCGCCCCGCCAGACCAGCAGTTGCCACGTGACGTCGCCCGCGGCGCTGGCCGTCAGCCCCAGGGCGATGAGCACCCCGGGCGCGCGGCCGGGCCCCGGTCCGACCAGGAGCCAGGAGGCCACGGCGGCCCCGGCGACCACGAGGAAGTACGAGGTGCCGGCCGCCACCGAACCGGGCAGCAGGACCTGGGCCGCCAGGGCGGCGAGCACGACGACGGGCCAGCCGCGCATGAGCGCCCGCCGGCCCCCTCGTCCTCGGGCTGCCTCACCCATGGCTACCGCCCCCGTCGTTCGTCTCCTCCGGGTCTCGGCGTGCCGCACCGGCTGCTGAAGGCCACGGAGGGTGGTGCGCCCCGATGGGGTGAGCGGTCGGCCCACGGAGCCGGCCCCCCGGCACAGCACACTGGTGCGGTGCTGCCACCGTCCGGGACGCCGGGGACCGACCTGCCGGTCCGTACCGCGCTGCCCGCTCTGGCCGACGCACTCCTGACCCGTGGGAGCGCCGTCCTGGTCGCCCCACCGGGGACGGGGAAGACGACGCTCGTCCCCCTCGCGCTCGCACGGGACCTGCCCGGGCGCATCGTCGTGGCCGAGCCCCGCCGCGTGGCCGCCCGGGCGGCTGCCCGCCGGATGGCCGCGCTCCTGGGCGAGCCCGTGGGCGGCCGGGTGGGCTACAGCGTCCGCGGCGACAGCCGGCGCAGTGCCGCCACCCGGGTCGAGGTGGTCACGACCGGGCTCCTCGTGCGGCGGTTGCAGGCCGACCCGGAGCTGGCCGGGGTCGACGCCGTCGTGCTGGACGAGTGCCACGAGCGCCACCTGGACACCGACCTGGCGCTCGCCTTCGGCCTCGACCTCCGCGGCGCCCTCCGGCCGGAGCTGCGCGTGCTGGCCATGTCGGCCACGGCCCAGGCCGACCGGCTGGCCGCCCTGCTCGGCGGCGACGGCGGGCCCGCTCCCGTGGTCGAGGCCTCCGGGGCGCTGCACGACGTCGACGTGGTGTGGGCGCCGCCGGCCGGCCCGGTCGACCCGCCGCACGGGCTGCGCGTCGACCCGCGGCTGCTCTCCCACGTCGCGGCGACGGTCCGCCGGGCACTGGCGGACCGGACCGGCGACGTGCTGGTCTTCCTCCCCGGCGCCGGGGAGATCGGCACGGTGGCCGGGTCGCTCGGCGGGATCGACGCCGACGTGCTGCCGCTGCACGGCCGGCTTCCGGCGGCCGCGCAGGACGCCGCCCTGCAGCCCGGGCCGCGACGCCGCGTCGTCCTCGCCACGGCGCTCGCGGAGAGCAGCCTCACCGTGCCCGGCGTCCGGGTCGTCGTGGACGCCGGACTCGCCCGGGTGCCGCGGGCCGACCTGTCCCGCGGCCTGGGGTCGCTGGTCACGGTGCGGGCGTCGCGCGCGGCGGTCACCCAGCGGGCCGGCCGCGCCGGTCGGGAGGGTCCCGGCACGGTCTACCGCTGCTGGACCTCCGCCGAGCACGACCGGCTCGCCGCGCACGACGAGCCGGAGGTGGCCGTCGCCGATCTCACCGACTTCGCGCTCGAGCTGGCCTGCTGGGGAGCGCCCGGAGGATCCGGTCTCGCGCTCCTGGATCCGCCGCCGGCGGCGGCGCTGCTCGTCGCGGGGCAGACGCTGCGCAGTCTCGGCGCGGTGGACGACGAGGGACGGGCCACGGCGCGGGGCCGTGCGCTCACCGCCGTCGGCGTGCACCCGCGGCTGGCTCGCGCACTGCTCGATGCGGCTCCCCTGGTGGGACGCCGGCGCGCCGCCGAGGTGGTCGCGATGCTGTCGGCGGACCTCCCCGTCCGCGGCGACGACCTCACCGCGACGTGGCGGGCCCTGCGCTCGGGCACCGACCGGGGGGCGACCGCGCGCTGGCGGGACGAGGTCACCCGGCTCGAGCGATCGGCGGGCGACGTCGCACCACGGCGACCGTCCGGCGACGCGCCGCCCGACGCCCCGCCGCCCGATGATGTGGCGGCCGGGCTGGTGGTCGGACTGGCCCACCCCGAGCGGCTGGCCCGGCGACGCCCGGACGGCACGACGTACCTGATGGCCGCCGGCACCGGGGCCGACCTGCCACCGGGCACCGCGCTCTCCGGCGCTCCGTGGCTGGCGATCGCGGTCGCCGACCGGTCCCCCGGCCGCCGGGACGCCCGGGTCCGCTCGGCCGTCGCCATCGACGAGGCGACCGCGCTGGAGGCCGGCGGCTCGCTGCACACCCACGGCGACGAGGTGACCTGGCGGGACGGCGACGTGCGCAGTGCGCGCGTGGAACGGCTGGGAGCGGTCGTGCTGGCCGAGCGGCCGCTGCCGGACCCCGACCCGGCCGCCCTGGCCGCCGCGGTGGCCGAGGGCCTGCGCCAGGAGGGCCCGGGCCTGCTGACCTGGACGACGGCGGCCCGCCGGCTGCGCGAGCGCCTGGCCGCCGCGCACGCCGGGCTCGGCGGGCCGTGGCCGGCCGTGGACGACGACGCCCTGCTCGCCGCGATCGACGTCTCCGGTGCCCGGCGGCGCGCCGACCTGGCCCGCATCGACGTGACCGCGGCCCTGCGCGCCCTGGTGCCCTGGCAGGTGTCCGGCGACCTCGACACCGTCGTGCCCGACGCGGTGGCGGTCCCGACCGGGTCGCGGATCCGGATCGACTACACCGATCCCACGGTGCCCACGCTCGCGGTGCGGGTCCAGGAGGTGTTCGGCTGGGCCCGGGCCCCGCAGGTGGCGGGACGACCGCTGCGGCTCCAGCTCCTCTCCCCCGCGCACCGGGTGGTGGCGACCACCGCCGACCTCGCCGGTTTCTGGGTCACCGGCTATCCCGCCGTCCGCAGCGAGCTCCGGGGCCGCTATCCCCGGCACCCCTGGCCCGAGGACCCGGCCGCGGCACCGGCCACGAAGCGAGCTTCCCCACGCTCGCGTTCCTGAGACTGCGGGCTCCCGCCGCCCCGGCGAGGATCACCCGGTGACGCGCACACCGACGACGGACGACTGGGGCATCGATGCGAGCTGGCTGGACGCGCTCGACGAGGAGCACGAGGTAGCGCAGGAGACCATCGAGAAGCTCCGCGAGATCATCGGGACGCCCCCAAACGACCTCGAGGACAGGGCGCCGATCGTGGCCCGCCCCGGGGACGCCCTGGAGGTCGACGCGGCGGACGTCATCTGCGAGGACGGCGAGCTCCGGTCGATCGACGGGCACCTCGCCGAGGACTTTCCGCTCGGCTACCACTGGCTGCAGTCCGCCGACGGGCGCCGGCGCCGGCTGATCGTCTCCCCCGGCCGCTGCTGGCTGCCCGAGGAGCGGAGCTGGGGCTGGGCGGTCCAGCTCTACGCCGCCCGGAGCCGGGAGAGCTGGGGCATCGGCGACCTCGGCGACCTGCGCAGCATCCGGCGCATGGCCGCCGACCAGGGCGCCGGCTTCGTGCTCATCAACCCGCTGCACGCCGTCGCTCCGATCGCCGAGCAGGAGGCCAGCCCCTACCTGCCGGCCACCCGGCGGTTCCTCAACCCGATCTACCTGCGGGTTCCCGAGGTGCCCGGTGCCGACGCCGTGGACCTCGAGGAGGAGGCCGGGCGCGCGCTGGGCGACGGCGAGCTCATCGACCGCGACGCGATCTGGGCCCGCAAGCGCGAGGTCCTCATGCGGATCTTCTTCGCCCACGGTGGCGGGGAGGCGTTCGGGCGCTGGCGGGCGGAGCAGGGCCAGCCGCTGCAGGACTGGGCGACCTGGGCGGCGATCAGCGAGGAGCACGGGGCCGACTGGCACACCTGGCCCGAGGAGCTCCGCCGGCCCGGCGGCAAGGCGCTGGACGCCTACGTGGAGCGGCACGGCGCGGTCGTCGCCTTCCACGCCTGGCTGCAGTGGGCTCTCGAGCTGCAGTTCACGGCCGCCACCGACGGCATGACCGTGATCCAGGACCTGCCGATCGGCTTCGCCGGCGGCGGCGCCGACGCGTGGACGTGGCAGGACGTGCTGGCCGACGGCGTGAGCGTCGGCGCTCCCCCGGACGCGTTCAACTCGGCCGGGCAGGACTGGGGGTCTCCCCCGCTGATCCCGTGGCGGTTGCGGGACGCCGACTACGAGCCGTTCGTCCAGTCGATCCGGGCGACCATCGCCGGCGCGGGCGGCCTGCGGATCGACCACGTCATGGGGCTGTTCCGGCTGTGGTGGGTGCCCCGCGACGGCACCGCGGCCGACGGCGCCTACGTCCGCTACCCGGCGGAGGACCTGCTCGACATCGTCGCGCTGGAGAGCCACCGGGCGCAGGCCCTCGTCGTCGGCGAGGACCTCGGCACCGTGGAGGACGGCGTGCGCGAGGCCATGGCCGAGCACGGGGTGCTCTCCTACCGGTTGCTGTGGTTCGAGGACGACGAGCCCGCGACCTGGCCGGCCGAGGCGATGGCCGCGATCACGACGCACGACCTGCCCACGGTCGCCGGGCTGTGGACCGGCGCGGACGTCGAGGAGCAGCGCGAGCAGGGCACCGGGACCGACGAGGAGCTGGAGCGCGGTCGCTCCTCGCTGCTCGCCCACCTGCCGGGCCTGGCCGAGGACGCGACGGCGGACCAGGCGGTGCAGCGGGCGCACGAACTGCTGGCCCAGGCGCCGTCCCTGCTGCTGTCGGCCACGCTGGACGACGCGATCGGGGAGCCCCGCCGCCCCAACATGCCGGGGGCCGGCGACCGGCCCAACTGGTCGCTCCCCCTGCCGGTCCTCGTCGAGGACCTGCCCGGGCACCCGCTGCTCCGTTCCGTCGTCCGCACCCTGGCCGACGGCGTCGCGGGGTCCCGCGGCGACTGAGCCGACCTGGCGGACGCCCCCGGCTCGTCCGCCCTGCCCGACGACCGGAGGCCGGTCCCCGCGACGGGGACCGGCCTCCGGCCGTTCACGGGTGCTGCGGGATCAGTCCGCGAGCTCCCGGCGACGCCGGTTGGCGACCGCGAGGGCGCCACCGGCGGCGGTCAGTGCCAGGCCGAGGGCGACCAGGCCGGAGACCTCGGCACCGGTGTAGGCGAGGCTGCCGCCACCCTTGCCGGAGCCGGAGCCGGAGCCGGAGCCGGAACCCGAACCCGAACCCGAACCCGAGCCGGAGCCCGAACCCGAGCCGTTGCCGGAGCCGGAGCCGTTGCTGGAGCCGTTGCCGGAGCCGTTGCCCTTCCCGGGCTGGTCGCCGTCACCGGAGCCGTTGTCACCGTCACCGTGGTCGCCGTCACCGGAGCCGTTGTCACCGGCGCCGTGGTCGCCGTCACCGGAGCCGTTGTCACCGGAGCCGTTGTCACCGTTGCCGGAGCCGTTGTCACCGTCACCGTCACCGTTGTCGCCGTCACCGTCACCGTTGTCGCCGTCACCGTCACCGTTGTCGCCGTCACCGGAGCCGTTGTCACCGTCACCGTCACCGGAGCCGTTGTCACCGTCGCCGTCGCCGTCGCCGTCACCGGAGCCGTTGTCACCGTCACCGTCACCGGGCGGCGTCTCGCCGTCGGCCAGGGTGACGCGACCGACGTAGTCGGCCGGGTCCAGACCGGGGTTGTCCTCGATGTAGGCCTGGAAGCCCTCGAAGTCGATCAGGCCCGTCTCCTCCGACGTGCCCTCGGCGAACACGGTGAAGTTGTCACCGCCCGAGGCCAGGAAGCTGTTGGTCGCCACCCGGTAGGTCGCGCCCAGGTCGATCGGCTCGCCGGAGATCCGGATGCTGTCGACGATGATGCGCTCACCGGCCGGCTGCTCCGGGTCGTAGGACCAGGTGAGCTCCTCGGACGTCCCCAGGGCGAGGAACGGACGCGAGCTGCCTTCCGGCTGCCACTGCTGCTCGAGGACCTGCACCAGCTGCTCGCCGGTCAGGCTCACCACGATCAGGTCGTTGGCGAACGGCGTCACCGCGTTGGCCTCGGCCAGCGTGATCTCCCCCGGTGCGCCCTCCTCGCCGTAGAGCAGGTCGGCGCGCAGCCCACCAGGGTTGACCAGACCGAGGTCGGCCGGCGCACCCGCGGACAGCTCCGTGCCGTAGACGTAGGAGTCGGCGACCAGGCCGCCGATCGCCGAGTACGAACCCCGGTCCTCGGTGCCGTCGGCGGTGAAGGCCCGCGTGATGTCGGCGACCAGCGAGCCGATGACCTCGCTGCCCACCTCGTCGGCGAAGGCCTCCGCCTCGGCGACGGTCTCGGCGACCTCGGCGACCCGCGGGTACGCGGCGACGAGGTCCTCCTCCGACCGCTCGGTGAGCTCCAGGTTCTCGACCTCGAAGTCGGTCACCTCGTCGGTGACCTCGTCGAAGGTCAGCGAGATGCGGCCGAGCAGCTCGCCGTAGGACTCGCTCTGGATGACCGGACGGGTCTCCCCGCCGGTGCCCACCGGCGCCTCCCACGCGAAGGTCCGGTGGGTGTGGCCGCTGAAGATGGCGTCCACGTCGGCGCTCACGTCGCGGAGGATCTCGCCGAACGCGGTGTCCGCGGCCCGCTCCTCCGCCAGGTCGTTGCCGGGGGGACCCTCGTGAGCGAGCAGGACGATCACGTCGGCCTCGTCGCCCATGCCGTCGGTCAGCTCGCCGGCCACCCGGTTCGCGGCCTCGGTCGGGTTGCCGAAGGTGATGCCCTCGATGCCCGCCGGCGAGACCAGGGAGCTGGTCTCCTCGGTGACCACGCCGATGAAGGCGACCGAGACACCGGCCGCGTCCACGAGGGCGTACTCCGGCAGCGCGGGCTCACCGTTGTCCAGGTAGACGTTGGCACCGAGGTAGGGGAAGTCGGCCAGGCCGCTCGCCCCGTCCACGCCGACCCGGTTCATCAGGTCCTCGAAGCCGCGGTCGAACTCGTGGTTGCCGACCGTGGAGACGTCGAGCCCCATCTCGTTGAGCACCTCGAGCGTCGGCTCGTCCTGCTGGACGGAGCTGACGAACGGCGAGGCGCCGATGTTGTCACCGGCCGAGACCACGATCGTCGCGTCGACGTCGTCGCGCTCCCGCTGCTCCTCGACGGTGCCCGCGAGCGCGACCGCCTGGCCGAGCCGGCCGTGGAAGTCGTTGAACCCGAGCAGCTGGATGAGGGTGGTGCCGTCGTCCACGATCGGGCCCTCGCCGTCGCCCAGGTCGAGGCCGACGAGGAGCGGGTCGTGGTCGCTGGACCGGAACTCGTGCTCCGCGTACAGGGCCGGGTTCCAGTCGTACTGGTAGGCGATGGACTCCACCGAGTTGATGTTCCAGTGGACGAGGTCGGTCACCTTGGCCGTCAGGCTGTCGGTGGACATCGCGTGGTCCAGCGAACCGGACAGGTCGTCGTAGACGTAGCTGTACCGGCCCTCGTCGTACACCGTGCCCAGGTCGGTCAGGCCTGCCGCCTCTAGGGCCAGGATCGGGTCCTCCTCCGAGTAGGCGTTCAGGTCGCCCAGGACCATCACGTCGTCGTCCTCGGTGCCGGCCTGCAGCGACTCGACGAAGGCGGCGAGGGACTGCGCCTGACGGGTGCGGTCGCCGTTGTAGGCGCCCTGCCCGCTGTCGACGTTGTCGCCGCTGGCGCCGCTGGAGCCCTTGGACTTCAGGTGGTTGGCGACGACGGTGAACGTGTCGCCCTCCGCCTCGAAGGTCTGCGCGATGGGCTCACGGGCGTTGTCGAAGTTCGCCTCGTCGACCAGGCCCACGGAGTCGCCGACCGGGGTGACGGCGGCGGGCTGGTAGATGATCGCGTTCCGGATGACGTCGCGGTCGACGCCGTACAGCTCCTCCGGGAACGGGACGAAGGCCCACTTGTCCGCGACGCCGGCGGCGGTGTTCAGCCGGCCGACCAGCTCTGCGAGCGCCGCGTCGGCGTTGCCCGCGGCGTAGCCGGTGGAGTCGGTGTCCTCGATCTCCATGAGCGCCAGCACGTCGGCGTCCATCTCGTTGATCGCCGTGACGATCTTCGCGGCCTGCTCCTCGAACTCCGCGGCGTTGTCGGCGCCGCGGGCGGTCGAGCTGTCGCCGAAGGTGAGGAAGTAGTTCAGCACGTTGAACGCGCCGACCTGGATGTCGCCGCCCACCGGCTCCGGGGAGTCCGGCCGAGTGTTCTGCGGGGCGAAGACGCCCTCGGCGGTGCCGTCGGCGGGGAAGAGCCGCCACCGGTCGAAGCCGTAGCCCATGACCAGCGGCTCGGTGAAGTCCAGCACGTCGCCGACCCGGACCGGGGTCTCCGGGGTCAGGTAGGGGGCGGTCTCGGCGCTGCCCCGGCCCGCGACCGCGTCGTCCAGGACGATCTGGCGCCGCTCGTTCTCGGCCGCGACGGCGTCGGCCGCCGCACCCGGACGAGCCACCTCGGTCGGCTGCACGAGCACGCCGCCCGAGGAGAGGGTGAGGTCGCCGTAGGAGACCAGGTCGTACACCTCGCTGACCGTCAGGTCCTCGACGGGCGCGACGTGCATGCCCTCCAGCGCCTCGCGGTCCTCCTCGTCGGCGGGAAGGACGAGTCCCGTGGGAGCGGGCAGGTCGGCAACGCCGCCGTCGGCACAGACGGTGACGGCGGGCGAGCCCGCGATCTGGGTCTGGGTGTAGAACTCGCCCGCGGTGCCGCTCACGGCGACGGTGTCACCGAGGTCGACCGGGGTGGTGCTGTAGACGAAGACGCCGTCGGAGGTGGCGGGGTCGCCGTCACCCGCGTCCTGGAGGAAGAAGCCGTCCAGCGAGGTCTGGAGGTCGCCCACGACCGTGCCGCGCACGGTGACGGACTGACCGTCCACGGGCGTGGTCGCGCCGGAGCCCTGGACCTCCCCGACCGCGTGGGTCGGCTCGGCGTCGCAGGCGTCCCCGGGCGTACCGCCGTCACCGGGGGTCTCGCCACCGTCTCCCGGCGTCTCGCCACCGTCGCCCGGAGTCTCGCCACCGTCACCGGGCGTCTCGCCACCGTCACCGGGCGTCTCGCCACCGTCGTCGGGGGTCTCACCGCCGGCCGGACTGTTGAGCGCACCTGGCGACGCGGTCCCCGACTGCCACGTCAGCGTGTCGGTGGCCGGGTCGTAGATCCGGAGCAGGGACTGGTCGGCGGCCTGGGAGCCGGTCTGCGCCACGCCGATGTCGGTGCTCTCGAGACCGCCGACGGTCATCGTGCCCTCGTAGGACAGGAACTCCAGGACGTTGCCCTCGGCGTCGACGAGGGCGAGGCCGTCGGGTGCACCGTTCTGGATGCCGGTGAACTCGACGTGGGCGACGGCGGATCCGTCCGCCGGGGCGGTCACCGGAGGCAGGGCCACGCGGCCGTACTCGGTGTTGTTGCTGCCGTTGTAGAAGACGACGGACAGGCCGGCCGACGTGGTGCCCCGAGGCAGCTCCACCTCGACGAACTCTCCGCTGTCGGCGCCCGGCGGGTCGTAGTTCAGCTCGCTGATGAACGGGGCGGCGGGCGGTTCGGCCGAGGCGAGCGCGGGCATGCCGACGACTGCCATGGAGACAGCGGCGGTGCCGATGGCGGCGCGACGTCCGAGGGCACGTGCGGTGCCTGATCGCCGTGCGGTGCCGAGGATTTCGGGCACGCGTGGATCCTTCCGAGTGGCTGGGTTGCGGCGTCACTGAGTGACGGCGGCGGACGCTAGGGAGCGATTCCGACAGCCAGATGACGAAACGGTCACGCTGCCCTCCCGGGGGCGTGTCGGTGTCCACCCTCGCCCCGGCGAAGTGCATCGGACCGCACACGGAGCGTGGTGACGCCACCGGGCGGACGGGTTCCGCATAGGGCGCCCGCCACCGGGCGGCCACCCGAGATCCGGTGTCCTCCGCCACAGTTCCGGCGTCCTCGACTGTTCACCTCCTGCTCATCTGCCTGCCGCGGTCGAACACACGTTCGACCCATGTCATGCTGGCCGGGTGGCCGGAGGGATGCAGCGAGGCGGTTCGGGCAGATCGCTGGCCGAACGGGCGGCGCTGTCCGGCCACACCTCCCCGCCGGCTGCCGACGCGCCGCCGCCCTACCTCGACCTGCCTCCCCGGCCGCCCCCCACGGGCAACGGTGCGGCGGGCCGTGGCGGCGAGGGGCGGCACTGCTGGGTGCACGACCCTCCCGACGCGCCCGGCACCTGGCCCGGCCTGCTCGTCGAGTGGCGCCAGCGGCACGGCGGCTGGCAGGGCCGGGTCACCTACGCGGTGACCGGCCCGGACGGGCCTGCGCTGATCGAGACCTGGTTGCCGGCGGCCCGGCTCGAACCGCGGTGACCGTCGTCCCGGATTAGGCCGGGTGGCCGCTGGCTATGGGCCGGAGGACCCGCGAACCCCATGGACGGAGCACTCCGATGACCTCCCCCGATCAGCCGAACCTCGACGACGTCCTCCTGCCCGAGGAGAACGTGACCCGGGACCGCACGCAGCACGCGAAGGACCCCCACCCCAGCGACGAGGTGCTCGAGCACCGCACGGAGCTGGAGCGGCAGGCCGTCGACTCCGACGACGCCGACCCGCTCGGCGCCGAGCGGCACCCCGCCACCGACTGATCCGCGCCCGACCGGTGGCCCGGCTGCAGGCGGACGACGTCGCCGGCTGGCTGCTCAAGAGCACCCGGGCGCCGGCGGAGATCGTGCCGGGCTGGGCGCCGGGTCAGGAGCGGGAGCTGACCCGCTGCGTCCGGCGCTCCTACCGGCTGGAGCTGGTCTCCCCCGGCCAGCCGGTCCTCCTCTGGGTCAGCGGACGGGTGTGCCCGGGCGTGCACGCCGTCGGCACCGTCACCGGGCAGGTGCACCAGGGGAACGGGGACGACGACGGCCCGGTGCTCCCGGTGCGGCTGACGCACCTGCCCGCTCCGGTGGGACGTCGCGAACTGCTTGCCGACCCACACTTCGGGTCCGCCGAGGTGCTGCGGATGCCGGCCGGCAGCAACCCCTCGTGGCTCACCGCGCCGCAGCTGGCCACCGTGCTGACCCGGTCCGGCCTGTCCGGGCTGGGACGATGGGCCCCGTGACTCTCGACCGACTCCGCTGGGGCGCACTCGCCTGGGTGCTGACGTTGCAGTTCTTCGTCGTGGAGACGGTGGTGCAGCTGCGGGGGCAGGGGCACTCCCGCGTCGACGACGTCATCAGCGACCTGGGCGAGACGAGCTGGCCGGGCTCCCAGGCGATGAACGCCTCGTTCGTGGTGCAGGCCGCGCTCGTCGCCGGCGGCGCCGTCCTGCTCCTCCCCGCACTGCGCAGCGCCGCCGGCCGGGCGGCCGCCTACCTGTTCGGCATCACCGCGCTCGGCGCCCTGCTGGTGGGCGTCTTCCCCGCGGACCGGTCCGACGTCTGGCACGGCACCGGCGCGGTGCTCTACCTGGTGGGCAGCGCCCTCGGGCTCATCGCCCTGGCGTACGCCCTGCGTCCCCGCTCGGAGGTGCTGGGGACGCTGCTGGTCCTGCTGGGCCTGGTCGGCGCGGCGGCGACGATCTTCTTCATCGCCGAGGTCGACGTGCTCGCCCGGGGCGCGACCGAGCGGGCAGCGGCCTACGTGCTGCCGCTCGGACTGGCCGCGGCCGGCATCGCGCTGTGGCGGGCCGGAGCGGCCGGCGGCACCGCGGGTCCGGCCCGCCGCGAGGAGCGGGACCGGGCCCGCGCCGCGGCGGCCGAGAGTGCCCGTCGGCGGGACGAGGCGCTGGAGGCAGCCGCCCGGGGAACGGAGGGCCGGAACGCCCCGGCCGACACCCCCGCAGACGGCTTCGACGCCGAGGACCCGTGGGCCCCGGCGCGCCGCACGGACCAGTGAGGTGCGGGGTGCTCAGCCGGCCGACGCGGGCACCAGCACCTCGGCCACCGGACGCCGGCCGCTGGTCGCGATGACCGCCCCCTCCTGCGGATAACCCATCCGGAGCACCATCTGCGGGTGCCCGACGAGCGAGAGCCGGGACCGCATCCGGGTCCGTGTCGCCGGCCAGTCGAGCGCCTGGGTCAGCGGCGACGCCGCCACACCCGCCGACGTGGCCAGCAGCAGGATCCGCCCCAGCGCTCGGCCGGCCTGCAGCCAGGCGTACCGGTCGTCGCCGTCGGTCCCCATGAGCACGACGGTGGGCCGTTCGACGTCCGGCGGCGGCGCGTCGGGGTCGGCGGCGCGCCCGGCGCCGCCGTGCTCGCGGGTGCCGACGACGAAGTCGCGGATCGTCCAGTTGGACGGCCGCTGGTGCGGGTCCTCGCTGGGCACCGCCTCGACCGGCACGCCGTCGACGGCCGCCGGGTCGGTGCGCAGCCAGCTCTGCAGCTCCGCGAGGTAGGCGGGGTCCTCCTGCTCCATCTCCTCGGCCCGGTCGATGAGGAAGACGGTGGCCACCTCCTCCTCCGAGCGGGTCACCGGCTTGAACCAGACGCCGAACGCGCCGGCCTCGGCCTGGAGCCGGTCCAGGAGCGCTGCGGGCACGTCCCGCGGCTGGAACGGGTCGCGCACCGTGTGCCGGTGGTCGATGGCGGAGGCGAGCCCCCGGTCCTCCTCGGTGGCCTCGATCGGGCCGATGAGTCGCAGGGTGGCCAGGTGGTCGCCGTCGTCGTCGGGCAGCAGCTCCACCTCGCTGAGCCAGCCCGCGGCCGCGAGCGCCACGACGGCGAACTCGACCGCGATGCCGCAGCTGATCACCTGCTGCCGGCCGGTCGGGTCGAGCACCGGCAGTGCTCGTGCCGGGTCGAGGAAGACGTCGAGCTGGTCGGTGGTGGCGGTGAACCGCCACGGCTGCGTGTTGTGGATCGAGGGCGCCCGCGTGGCGGCGCCCACCACCTGCGCCCACTCCTGCTGTTCCACGGCGTACCTCCCGGGTCGCGTGCCTGGCCCCCCTGCCTACCCCATCCTCGACCGGCACCGCACACCGCCGCAGCCGCGGGCTGCGCCGGGGAGGATCAGCCCGCGACCAGCGGCTCGGGTTCCGGAGCCGCGACGCGTCGCCGTCCGCCCCGCCGGGACAGCGCCACACCCGCCAGGCAGACGGCGCCACCGACGACGGCCAGGGCCGGCGGGACCTCGTCCAGGAGCAACCAGCCCAGCAGGATCACCAGCGGCGGCACCAGGTACGTGGTGACCCCCAGCCGGCCGGCGTCCATCCTGCGCAGCGCGTAGGCCCACGTGCTGAAGGCCAGCGCCGTCGGCACCACACCGAGGTAGACCATGCCGGCCACCGATCCCGCCGGCGCGGTGCGGAGGTCCGCGACGAGCGCACCGGCCCACGGCAGGCAGCACAGCGCGCCGATGGCGCAGGCGGTGAAGGTGACCTGGAGTCCGGGCAGCCGGCCCAGCAGCGGCTTCTGGGCGACCACCCCGATGGCGTAGGTGACGGCGGCGACGACGCAGAACAGCACCCCCACCAGGTCGAGGTCGGGTCCGCGGGTCGCCGAGCCGATGAGCAGCACGCCGGCGAAGGCCACCGCCACGCCCACGACGAGCCAGCGCGGAAAGCCCTCGCCGAGCAGCCAGCCGGCGAGGACGGCGATGAGGATCGGCCCGATGTTGACCAGCATCGCGGTGGTCCCGGCGTCCAGGTGCTGCTCGGCGGCGTTCAGCGCGAGGTTGTAGATGCCGAACCAGCCGACGCCGCACACTGCGAGCAGCGCCCACTCGCGACGGTCGGGGGCGATCCAGCCGCGGCCGGCGAGCAGCGCCCCCAGCACCGCCGTGCCGACCAGCAGGCGGCCCAGCGCCAGGGCACCGGGCGAGAGGTCCTCCCCCACTCCCCGGATGGCGACGAACGCCGACGCCCAGGCGAGCACCGTGACGACGACGGCCAGGACCGTGCGCCCCGCGGGGGCGGCTGCCGGAGAACTCACGGCCGCACCCTAGGCAGGAGGACCGACAGGATCCTGGCGGTTTCCGGCCGTCGCACCGGGTGCGGCCGGAGCGACGCGATATCCGGCAGGAACGCCGCGCTCAGCCCCGCAGGTGCTCGGCGTAGCTGCGTCGGCCCCGGGCGCCGCCGCCCGGGAGCGCCGCGCCGTCCCGGACCGCGGAGCTCATCCGGCCGGGCACCGGCGTGGCCACCACGTGGGCGCCGGGCGCTCGGGCGCCGGCCCACGCGCGCGCCAGCTCGGCGACGGTCAGGTCCTCCGGACCGCCGTACTCCACCACTCCCCCGGCCGGCGGACCGGCGACGACGTCCACGAGGTGACCGGCGACCTCCCCGACGTCGACCGGCTGCACCCGCCAACCCATCGGCACCGGCAGGACCGGACCGCGCCGGGCCGTGCTCAGGAGCTCGTCGACGAAGTCGTGGAACTGCGTGACCCGCAGCAGGGTGACCGGGAGGCCGGAGGCGAGCAGCACCTGCTCGGCGGCGAACTTCGCCCGGTAGTAACCGAACGGGATGCGGTCGACGCCGACGATCGAGACGTACACCAGGTGCCGCAGCCGGTCCCTCTCCACCGCCTCGACCAGCCGGCGGGTACCGGCGACGTCGACCTGCCACGGGTCCCCGCGCGGGTCGCTGGCGGTGTGGATCACGAATTCGGCGCCGGCCAGCGCGGTGCGGAGGTCGAACCCCGTGGCGAGGTCGCCCCGCACACCCCCCGGCCCGGTTCCGCGCCGCGACATCTGCCGGACCGCATGACCGGCGTCCCGCAGCCGCGGGACCAGGTGCCCTCCGAGGCGGCCGGTGCCGCCGGTGACCAGAACGTCCATGGGCCCATCCTGGACCGCCCTCCTTTGTGGGGAACCCCGGCACGGCGCGGCGCCGGTATCTCACACAGGAGATAACGTGCGGGGGTGACGCTGACCGAGCTCCCCCCTGACACCGCGATGCGCCGGATCGGTGCGCTGGTCCGCGATGCCCGGCGGCACCGAGGCCTCACCCAGCAGCAGCTCGCCGAGCGTCTGGGCACCAGCCAGAGCGCCGTGGCCCGCATCGAGCAGGGCAACCAGAACCTCACCCTCGAGCTCCTCGGCCGGCTCTCCGCGGCCCTGGAGAGCGAGCTGATCCGCGTCGGACCGGCGGGGCCCACGCACCTGCGCGTCACCGGCGGACGGCTGCTGAGCGGCAGCGTGGAGGTGAAGTCGTCGAAGAACGCCGCCGTCGCGCTGCTCTGCGCCGCGCTGCTCAACCGCGGCCGGACGACGCTGCGCAACGTGGCGCGCATCGTCGAGGTGGAGCGGCTCCTGAACGTGCTGCGCTCCATCGGCGTCTCCGCGACCTGGGACGAGGCCGGGCACGACCTCACGCTCGTGGTGCCCGACAGCCTCGACCTGGCCGGCATCGACGCCGACGCCGCCCGGCGCACCCGCAGCATCATCATGTTCCTGGGTCCGCTGCTGCACCGGGCGCCGGTGTTCGAGCTCCCCTACGCCGGCGGGTGCGACCTGGGCACCCGCACGGTGCAGCCGCACATGATCGCCCTGCGCCCCTTCGGGCTGGAGATCGAGGCTCGGGCCGGTGAGTACCACGGCACGGTCACGCCGACCGGTGCCACCGAGCGCACCATCGTGCTGACCGAGCGCGGCGACACCGTCACCGAGAACGCCCTGCTGGCCGCGGCCCGCGCCGAGGGCACGACCACCATCCGCAACGCCAGCTCCAACTACATGGTCCAGGACCTGGTCCTGTACCTCCAGCTGCTCGGGGTGGAGGTCGAGGGCCTCGGGACGACGACGCTGACCGTCCACGGGCAGCCGGTGCTGGACGCCGACGTCGACTACACGATCAGCGAGGACCCGGTGGAGGCGATGAGCCTGCTGACCGCCGGCATCGTCACCGGCTCCGAGCTCACGGTGTGCCGGGCCCCGGTGGAGTTCCTGGAGATCGAGCTGGCGGTGCTGGCCGAGATGGGGCTGCGCTACGAGCTGTCCCCGGAGTACCTGGCCGACAACGGGCACACCCGGCTGGCCGACATCACCATCCACCCGTCGGTGCTGCGGGCGCCGATCGACAAGATCCACCCGATGCCGTTCCCGGGCCTGAACATCGACAACCTGCCGTTCTTCGCGGTCATCGCCGCCCAGGCGGAGGGGTCCACGCTGATCCACGACTGGGTCTACGACAACCGGGCGATCCACCTCTCCGACCTCACCCGGCTGGGCGCCGACGTCCGGCTGCTCGACCCGCACCGGGTGCTCGTCGACGGCCCGACGCACTGGTCGAGCGCCGAGGTGGTCTGCCCGCCGGCGCTGCGCCCCGCGGTGTGCATCCTGCTGGCGATGCTCGCGGCCAAGGGCACCTCGGTGCTCCGCAACGTCGACATCATCGCCCGCGGGTACGAGCACCTCTACGAGCGGCTGGTCGAGATCGGCGCCGCCATCGAGGTCTTCCACGACTGAGCCGGCGTCCCGCGCTGGGATCAGGTGACCTGATCCCAGCGCGTCCTCCCTCACCGCACACCGTGAGGGAGGACGCGCCACGGTGAGGGAGGACGGCGCAGCGGCCTCAGCGTTCCTGGTCGGTCGGGCGGACGAGCATCTCGTTGACCGCGACGTGCGCCGGCTGGCTGACCATGTAGACCACGGCGCGGGCGATGTCGTCCGCCCGCAGCGCCGTCATGGACGCGTGGGCCTTCCGGGACGCCTCCTTGGCCGCGGGCTGGGTGATGTGGTCGGTCAGCTCGGTCGTCACGGCGCCGGGCTCCACCAGTCCGATCCGCACCCCGCGACCGGTCACCTCCTGGCGCAGCGACTCGCTGAAGGCGTTCACCGCCCACTTGCTCGCGTTGTAGACGCCGGCACCCTTGCGGGCCACCCGCCCCGCGACGCTGGAGACGTTGACGACGTCGCCGGAGCCCTGCTCGACCATGCCGTCGATCGCGGCGTGGGTCATGTACATGAGACCCAGGACGTTGGTCGACATCATCCGGCGCCAGTCCTCTGGGTCCGCGCCGACGATCGTCCCCAGCAGCATGACGCCGGCGTTGTTCACCAGGACGTCGAGTCTCCCGAGCTCGGCCCGGGTGCGGGCGACCGCGTCGGCGCACGCCTGCTCGTCGGTGACGTCGAGGTCGAGCTCCAGGACCGTGGCGCCGTCGGCGCGCAGCCGGCCGGCCAGCTCCTCCAGGCGGTCCCGGCGCCGGGCCCCGATCGCCACCGCGGCGCCCGCCGCGGCGAGGGCCTCCGCCGTCGCCGCCCCGATCCCCGACGAGGCCCCGGTGACCAGGGCGACCTTTCCCTGCAGCGGACGGGCCGGGTCGCTCATGTGGGTTCCTCCTCCGCGCCGCACCCTGCGGCGCTCCCCCGCAGCCTGCCCCGGAGCGGTCCGCCCCGCCCGCGCGCCCGCCCGTACGCTGCGCCGGTGCGTGACCTCTCCGCCCTCCCCACGGCGCACCTGCACGTGCACCTGGAGAGCACCGTGCGCCCGGGTACCGCCCGAGGGCTGGCCGACGACCACGGCGTCGTCCTCCCTGCCCGGACGGCGTCCTACGCCGGGTTCGCCGCGTTCGCCGAGGTGAACGCCGCGGTGCGGGACTGCCTGCGCCGGCCCGAGGACTTCTTCCGTGTGGCCCGGGAGTTCTGCGCCGACCAGCACGCCGAGGGCGTCCGCTACGCGGAGGTCACGTTCACCGCGGCGAGCCACGGCGAGCGGCTGGGCGATCCGGAGATGCCGCTGGCGGCAGTGCTCGAGGGGCTCGCGGCCGGGTGCGCCGCCACCGGGCTCGAGGTGCGGGTGCTCCTGGACCACCCGCGCCGCCGGTCCGTGGAGCGCTTCGCGCGGACGGTCGAGCTGGCCGGGCGGTACCGCGACCGCGGCGTCGTCGGCGTCGGCTTCGCCGGGTCGGAGGAGCACGCACTGGCGCCCTTCGCGGAACTCGCGGCCCGCGCCGCGGACGCCGGACTGCACCTGGTCCACCACGCCGGCGAGACCGCGGGGCCCGGCAGCATCCGGGAGGCGCTCACGGCCGGCCGCGCCGAGCGCATCGGGCACGGCATCCGGGCGCTGGAGGACCCGGGGCTCGTCGCCGAACTCCGCGACCGGCAGATCCCGCTGGAGGTGTGCCCCTCGTCGAACGTCGCGCTCGGGCTCGTGCCGTCGCTCCGGGTGCACCCGCTGCCCGCCCTCCGCGCCGCCGGGCTGGCCGTCACCCTGTCCACCGACGTCCCCGCGGAGACCGGGTGGTCGCTGCCGGCCGAGTACGCCGCGGTCGGGGACGTGCACGGCTGGGACGACGACGAGCTCGCCGACCTGGCCCGGGCATCCGTGGACGCGTCGTTCGCCCCCGACCGGGTCCGGCGCCGGCTGCACGCGGGCATCGACACCTGGCTGGCCGGGGCGTCCTAGAGCAGCGAGTCCAGTCCCTCGTCCGGCGTCGGCGCCATGCCCACCTCGAGCGGCGGGCGGTGCGGCTGGTCCAGTCCGCTCATCCGGGCGGCGTGCAGGGCCAGCAGCAGGTTCAGGCGCAGCGTGGGGTCGCTGGTGAACGGGCCGAGCATGCGCTCGAGCTTGCCGATCCGGTAGCGCATCGTGTTGTAGTGGAAGTGCAGCCGGCGCGCCGACTCCGCGACGTTGAGGTTGGTCTCCAGCAGCACCAGCAGGGTCTCGCGGAGGTCGGCCGAGTCGGCGTCCGTCGCATCGGCCAGCGGGCCGAGCACCTCGTCGACGTAGGACCGCAGCTCGGTGCTGTCGGGGATCAGCGAGAGCAGCCGGAACACCCCGAGCTGGTCGAAGTGGGTGACCGAGGCGCCGCCCTGGATCTCCTGCCCGACGCCGAGTGCCCGCTGCGCCTGGCGGTGCGCCTCGGCCAGTTCGGACAGCGAGGCGGCCGGCCGGCCGATGCCGGTGCCCAGCACCCGCCCGAGCCGGCGCAGGCGGCCGTTGACCCGCGAGCCGACGGCGGCGACGAGCGAGGACACCTCCTCGGGGGTCCGGCCGTCCAGCGGCAGGAGCGTGACGATCTCGGTCGCCAGCCCCGCGACGGCCGCGCCGGCCACCTCGGCCTCCAGCGCCGACCGCCAGCCGTCGGCCAGCCGGTCGAGGACGTCCAGCGCCCGCGTGGGATCGCCGGCGGCGTCGGCGACCGTCTCGGTGGCGGTGACCAGCACGGCGACCGGTCCGTCCAGCCGCCAGCCGAAGGACCGCGTGTAGGCCAGGGTGCGCTCGGTGTGCCCGACCGAGCCGCCCACCAGCCGGCGGACGAGGTCACCCTGGAAGCGCAGCTCCACCGAGTGCACGGCCTGCAGGCGGATCACCGACAGCGCGGCGATCACCGCCGCGCGCTCCAGGACGCCACCCGCGCCGACCATCATCGCGCCGGTCCGGTGCACCGCCACGAGCCAGCCGTGCCGCTGGTCGCCGGCCATGATCGGCGCGACGGCGTACTCGCCCACGCCGCCGGGGAGCTGGTGGTGGCCGGGCACCAGCAGGATGCCGTCGGCCGGTGAGAGGTCGGCGTCGGCCAGCACGTCCGCCGGCGTCACCACCATGCGGTCGGCGCGCACACCGGCCAGCCGGCGGGACGGCGTCAGCTCGGCCAGGGCGTCGTCGGCGGCAGCGTCGAGCAACCAGAGCCAGTCGCTGATCTCGGCGACGTCGTCGCGTGGGCCGGCGCTGGTGACGACCTCGCGGTCGGGACCCAGCCCGACCACCGCGGCGCCCTCGAGCATCACGGCCAGCCGCTGGGTCACCTCGGCGAGCCCGCCGCCGCTGAGCGCGACGCCGATGAACTCGTGGTCCATGCGGGACGAGAGGGTCAGGGCCTGGCCCTGCTTGGCGACGACGGCGCCGAGCACCTCGGAGACGACCTCGTCCAGCCGGACGGTGGCCGGCAGCGCGAGGATGGGGAGCCCCCGGCGATCGGCCTCGGCCAGCACCTCCGCCGGGACCGGCGGGGGGCCCTCCGTGCGCCGGAACGCCAGCGCGGCCGTCCCCATCGAGTCCAGCCGCTCCACCAGGGCGCGGCAGTTGGCCGGATCGGCGGGTGGGAGGCGCGCGCCCAGGACGACGAGCACGTCGGGCGCCGCGCCGGCGAGCGGGTCGGCCGGCCGGTCGATCACCATGTGCCGGACCAGACGACTCAGCCCGCTCGCGCCCGCGGCGACCGTGGCACCCGCCAGCCCGGGAAGGTCCAGCGCGTCCTCGACGGTGAGTCCCATGCGCTCCTGCCAGCTCCCGCTGTCGGCCCGGGCGGGGTCGCTCCGCGGCGGTTCCTCGATGGCCCAGTTCCGACGAAACGAGCCCGTTCCGTCACGCTGCGTGGGCGGCGCCATCGACGTGTCACCCTGCGTCACGACGCGTCCCCTTCTTGTGGCCAACGAGACCGTCCCGTCCGGTGAGCCTGTCAGGACTCCCCGGACGCCGACATCCATTCTTGGCGAGTTCCGCCATAAGAGGGCGTGCGACGCGCCGCATAGGTTCGAACCCCGCTCAACCCGCTCGCAGCGATGCTAGGCCGTCACCGCCCGACCGGCGGCACCTGCCCCTCTGCGTCCGGATCCCGAGCAGAACCCGGACGGGGGCTCATCGCCCCTCCGTCGCCCACCGGCGAAGGGCCGCCATGCGAACGATCGACCAGACCACGGACCAGGACGGCCGCTCGCGGGCGGCCACGGGGCGTGGCCGTGCCGCGCGCGCCGCCCTCCCGACGATCCCCCTCCCCCGGAGCTCCGCGGCGACGGCCGCGCGCACCGGCTGCGCCCCCCGCCAGGTCACCGCCGTGCCGGCCGCGGCCAGCACCGGCGTGGCCGCGCTGCTGCGCGGACCGGTCCGCCGGGCCCGGGTGGTCGCGAGCACACCGACCGGGGTGTACCTGCACGTGCCCGGCGAGCGGGACGGCGACGTCGTCGGTGTCCTCACCAGCGACGCGGCACGCCTGCCCCTCGGGTGCGTGCTCTTCCGGCCCAGCACCGGACGGCCGCTCGTGCCCCCGACCGCCACGGCCGAGGTGGGCGGTGGCCGCGTCGTCGTCGGGGACCTGGCGGTCAGTGCCGCGGCCTGGTGGGATCCCCGTCCGCGGCTGCCCAGCGCCCGGCCCGCGCTCCTGCCCGAAGGCGTGCGGCAGCTCCGCAGCACGCTCTACGGGGAGGGCGTCCCGCACAGCGCCTTCGAGCTGCCCGGGCTGCCCACCGGTCCCGGTGGTCCGCTGGCCGCGCTGCGCGGCGCCGTCCGCCGCGCCGACCTCGACGCCGCACTGCGCACCGCGAGCCGGCTGATCGGGCTGGGCCCCGGCCTGACCCCGGCCGGGGACGACGTCATGGCCGGCACCGTCGCCGGGCTGGTGCTGCTCGGCCACCCCGCCGCCCCGCGGTTCGCCGCCGGCGTCACCGCGCTGGCCGCCTGCCGCACCAGCGGGCTCTCCCGCGCTCTGCTGCGGCACGCCGCGGCCGGGCGGGTCAGCGGCGAGTACGCCGCGGTGCTGCACGCCCTCGTCGGGGAGCGGCCGCTGGCGCCGGCCGTGGACGCGCTGCTCGCGCCGGGCTCGACCCGGAACCGGGCCACGGCGCTCGGGCTGTGCACGGCGATCGACCTGGTGGAGCGCACCACGCGGGCGCGCTGACGCCGGTCAGCTGGCGGGCGCGGGCACCAGGGGGACCAGCGAGTTCCACTGGTCGATGCGGCAACCGTTCACGCGGGACAGCTCCAGCTCCACCGGTTCCCCGTCCCAGCGACCGACCACGCGGGCGGTCTCGGGCCCGCCGTACTGCTGGGTGCAGACCGCGTCGTCCGGCAGCGGGGCGAACGGGTCCTGCATCCCCTGCAGGTGCTCGCACGCGGCCTCCGCCGCGGGGTGGCTGCCCTCGACGAAGCCGACGCAGGTCAGCGTCCAGGTCTGCGGGGTGGCGCCGTCGCCGAGGTCGACCTCCACCTGCAGGTCGTTGTCGGCTTGGGCGATCCCGCCCCCCGCCGCGGCTCCGTCGGCCTCGTCGACCCCCTCCGCCCGGTCCGGGGCCGCGCCGGTGGTCGGCGCGGCCGAGGTCCCCTCCTCGTCGGCCGTGCCGCAGCCGGCGAGGGTGAGGGCGGCGGCCAGCAGGAGCAGCGGCAGGAGTCGGCGCATGCCTGTCAGACGCGCGGGGACGCCCGGAAGTTTCCGGTTCAGAGCCGCGAGGCGTGGATGCTGGTGACCAGGATGGCGCGGGCCCCGAGCTCGTAGAGCTCGTCCATGATCTGGTTGGTGTGGCTGCGCCGGACCATCGCGCGCACCGCCGACCAGCCGGCCCGCTGCAGAGGGCTGACCGTGGGGCCCTCCATGCCGGGCGTGATCGCGGTGGCCCGGGCCAGGATCTCGTCCGGACAGTCGTAGTCGAGCATCACGTACTGCCGGGCGACCAGGACCCCCTGGAGCCGGCGCCGCAGCTGGGCCACCGCCGGGATCTCCTCGGCGCCCTCGCGGCCGACCAGGATCGCCTCGCTGGCCAGCACGGGCTCGCCGATGATGTGCAGCCCGGCCGCCCGCAGCGTCGTCCCGGTCTCGACCACGTCGCAGACTGCGTCGGCGACACCCAGCCGGCAGGCCGTCTCCACGGCGCCGTCCAGCTTCACGACGTCGGCCTTGATGCCCGACTCCTCGAGGTGACGCTGGAGGAGCACCGGGTAGGCGGTGGCGACCCTCTTGCCGGCCAGCTGGTCGACCCGTTCGATGCCGGAGCCCACCGGGGAGGCGAAGCGGAAGGAGGACTGGCCGAAGCCCAGCGGCATGACCTCGACCGCGGCCGGGCCCTCCCCGTCGCGCGGCGCGGTCTCCAGCAGCATGTCCCGGCCGGTGATGCCGACGTCCAGGGTGCCCGCGGCGACGTAGACGGCGATGTCGCGCGGCCGGAGGTAGAAGAACTCGGTGTCGTTGTCGGGGTCGAAGACGACGAGGTCCTTGGTGCTGCGCCGCTGGCGGTAACCGCTCTCGGTCAGCATCTCCGCGGCCGGCTCGCTCAGGACGCCCTTGTTGGGCACGGCGATGCGCAGCACGGGACGACTCCTCGGGGCGGGGCGGGAACGGGGCGGATCAGAGGTGAGCGTAGACGTCGTCCAGGGTCAGACCCCGGGCGAGCATGAGCACCTGCACCCGATAGAGGAGCTGGCTGATCTCCTCCGCCGTCCGCTCCTCGCCCTCGTGCTCGGCGGCCATCCAGGACTCGGCCGCCTCCTCGACGACCTTCTTGCCCGCGGCGTGCACGCCGTCCCGGACGGCGGTGACGGTGCCCGAGGCGGGGTCGCCCTCGGCGACCTTGGCCGAGAGCTCGGCGAACAGCGCGTCGAACGTCTTCACGACCGGCCTCCGGCGGGGATGGCGCTGAACCCGGTGGTGCGCTGCGGTCCGCGCAGGTCGCGCAGGGTCAGCGCGGTGGTCAGCGCGGCGATGGCGGCCTCCCAGCCCTTGTCCTCGGCCGAGCCGGGCAGGCCCGCGCGGTCGCGCGCCTGCTCCTCGGTGTCGCAGGTGAGGACGCCGTTCCCGACCGGCCGGGAGGCGTCCAGCGCGACCCGGGTGAGGCCCGCGGTCACCGCGTCGCACACGTACTCGAAGTGCGGCGTGCCGCCACGGATGACGACCCCGAGCGCTACGACGGCGTCGTGCCGCTCGGCCAGCGCCTGGGCGACCACCGGCAGCTCGACGGCACCCGGCGCGCGCACCACGGTCGGCTCGGGGACCCCGCTGGCGCGGGCGGCCTCCAGGGCGCGGGCCAGCAGGCTGTCGGTGAGCTCGGCGTGCCACGTGGTGACGACGATGCCCAGCGTCAGGCCGGCGGCGTCCACCGGCTGCACCAGGGGCGCTCCGGAGCCGCTCATGAGGGCTGCTCGTCGACGCGCAGGGGGACGTTCTCCGGGATCGGGTCGGCGTGCGGGGGCTCGCCGGCGGCCATCTCGGGTTCGATGATCTCCAGCAGGTGGCCCATGCGGTCGCGCTTGGTGCGCAGGTAGCCCAGGTTCTGCGAGGTGACGTGGCTGGGCAGCGACACCCGGCCGAGCACCTTCAGCCCGTACCCCTCGAGCCCCGCGCGCTTGGCCGGGTTGTTGGTCAGCAGCCGCATGGTGTGGATGCCGAGGTCGACCAGGATCTGCGCGCCGGTGCCGTAGTCACGGGCGTCGGCGGGCAGGCCGAGGTCGAGGTTGGCGTCCACGGTGTCGGCGCCGAGGTCCTGCAGCTGGTAGGCCTGCAGCTTGTGCAGCAGGCCGATCCCCCGGCCCTCGTGCCCGCGGATGTAGAGCACGACCCCGCGGCCCTCCTCGGCCACGGCGGCCAGCGCGGCCTGCAGCTGCGGTCCGCAGTCGCAGCGCAGCGAGCCGAAGACATCGCCGGTGAGGCACTCGGAGTGGACGCGCACCAGCACGTCCTCGCCGTCGCCGATGTCGCCGTAGACGAAGGCGACGTGCTCGCGCTCGTCGTAGGAGCTCGAGTAGCCGACGGCGGTGAAGGTGCCGGGGGCCAGCGGGACGACCGCCTCGGCCACCCGCTCCACCAGCTTGTCGAAGCGCTTGCGGTAGGCGATCAGGTCGGCGATGGACACCATGACGAGGTCGTGCTCGTCGGCGAAGACGCGCAGCTCCTCGCCGCGGGCCATGCCGGTCGGGTCCTTCTCGCTGACGATCTCGCACAGCGTGCCCGACGGGCGCAGGCCGGCGAGCACGGCGAGGTCGACGGCGGCCTCGGTGTGACCGGGCCGGCGCAGCACCCCGCCGTCCTTGGCCCGCAGCGGCACGATGTGCCCCGGGCGGGAGAGGTCGCGCGAGGTCGTGTCCTCGCCGGCCAGCGTCCGGATCGTGGTCGCCCGGTCCGAGGCCGAGATGCCCGTGGTGACGCCCTCGCGGGCGTCGACGGTGACGGTGTAGGCCGTGCCGAGGCGGTCCTGGTTCACCCGGTGCATGGGCGGCAGGTCCAGCCGGTCGGCGTCGCCCTCGGTGACGGCGACGCAGATGTAGCCCGAGGTGTACCGGACCATGAAGGCCACGAGCTCGGGGGTGGCCAGCTCCGAGGCGAAGATGAGGTCGCCCTCGTTCTCGCGGTCCTCGTCGTCGATCACGACGACCGGCCGGCCGTCCTTGATGGCGGCGATCGCGGTCTCGATGCTGTCCAGACGGGTCACAGGTGCGGTCACCGGCGTGCCTCCAGCAGGCGCTCGACGTACTTGGCGATCACGTCGACCTCCAGGTTGACGGGGTCCCCCGGGGCGCGCGTTCCCAGCGTGGTCTCGCGGAGGGTGGTGGGGATGAGGCTGACCTCGAACCACGGTCCGGGGTCGGTGGCGGCGCTGACCGCGCTGACGGTCAGCGAGACGCCGTCGACGGCGATGGAGCCCTTCTCGACGACGTACTGGGCCAGGCCGGTGGGCAGGCCGATGCGCACGACCTCCCAGTGGGTGCTGGGCGTGCGGTCGAGCACCGTGCCGACGCCGTCGACGTGGCCCTGCATGAGGTGACCGCCGAGGCGGGTGTGCGGGGTGACGGCGCGCTCGAGGTTGACCCGGCTGCCCTTCTCCGCCTTGCCCAGGCTGCTGCGGCGCAGCGTCTCGGCCATGACGTCGGTGCTCCAGACGCCGTCCTGCACGGAGGTGACGGTCAGGCACACGCCGTCGACCGCGATGGAATCGCCGAGGGCGACGTCCTGGAGCACCCGGGTCGCGCGGATCTCGAGCCGTGCGGCGTCCGTCTGGTCCTCGCGGACGACGAGCGTGCCCACCTCTTCGACGATGCCGGTGAACATCTCAGCTCCCTCTCCGGACGGACTGTCGTCCCCCAGTGTGCCGGGTGGGCCGCAGGCGGACCTGCACGTCCCCACCCAGGAGGAGGACGTCCACCGTCTCCCAGGAGAGCGCGCCGGTGATCGAAGTGATTCCCAGGTCGCCCACCAGGGAGGGGCCGGCACCCAGGAGCTTCGGCGCCAGGTGCACCACGGCCTCGTCCACCAGGCCGGCGCGGAGGAACGCGGCGGCCAGGGTGGGGCCGCCCTCCAGCAGCACCCGGCGGACGTCGCGGTCGAAGAGCTCGGCCAGGAGCGCGGCCGGATCGGGCGCGCGGGTCACCAGCGTGGGTGCCGCGTCGTCCAGCACGCGGGCCGTGCCGGGCAGCCGGCCCCGCCGGTCGACGACGACCCGGAGCGGCTGGCGCTCGGCGTCCCGGCCGTCGGCGTCGCGCACGGTCAGCTGGGGGTCGTCGGCCACCGCCGTCCCGGAGCCGACGACGACGGCGTCGCAGGTGGCCCGCAGCCGGTGCACGGCAGCGCGGGCCTGCTCGCCGGTGATCCAGCGGCTGCTCCCGTCGGCGGCGGCCACGCGGCCGTCGAGGGTGGCGGCGGCCTTCCAGACCACCTGGGGCCGGTGCTCGCGCACCCCGGTCAGCCACGGTGCCAGAGCACCGAGCTCGGCCGCGTCCTGCTCCACACCCAGCTCGACGTCGATCCCGGCGGCGCGCAGGCGGTCGGCTCCCCCGCCGGCCAGGTCGGTCGGCTCGGGGACGGCGACGACCACGCGGGCCACGCCGGCGGCGATCAGGGCGTCGGCGCACGGGCCGGTGCGGCCGGTGTGCGCGCACGGCTCCAGGGTGACGACGGCGGTGCCGCCGCGAGCGTGCTCCCCCGCTGCGGCCAGCGCCTGCACCTCCGCATGCGGGCCGCCGGGCGGCTGGGTCGCACCCTCGCCCGCGACCGTGCCGTCGGCGGCGAGGACGACGGCCCCGACGGCGGGGTTGGGCGTCGTGGTGCCCAGCACGGCCGCGCCGAGTTCTCGGGCCCGCGCCATGGCGCGGCGCTCGACGTCGGTCACCCGCGCATCGCCGCAGCGGCCTGCGCGCGCAGCGCGGCGATCGCCTTGGCGGGGTCGTCGGCGCCGTACACGGCCGAACCGGCGACGAACATGTCGACGCCGGCCTCGGCGGCCTGCTCGATGGTGTCGGCGTTGATACCGCCGTCGATCTCGACGATCAGCGTCAGGTGGCCGGCGTCCACCAGCTCGCGCGCCTGCCGCGCCTTGGGCAGCACGTCGGCGATGAACGACTGGCCGCCGAAGCCGGGCTCGACGCTCATGACCAGGAGGGTGTCGAAGTCGGGCAGCACGTCCAGGTAGTCCTCGAGCGGCGTGCCGGGCTTGATCGCCAGGCCGGCCAGGGCGCCGACGGCACGCAGGTCACGGGCGACGGCGCGCGGGTCGGTGCAGGCCTCGGCGTGCACGGTGACGTTGCGCGCGCCCATCTCGGCGTAACCCGGCGCCCAGCGCTCGGGGTTCTCGATCATCAGGTGGCAGTCCAGCGGCACGGTGCTGACGGCCTGGATCGCCTGCGCCACCGGCAGGCCCAGGGTGAGGTTCGGGACGAAGTGCGCGTCCATCACGTCGACGTGCAGCCAGTCGGCGTCCGCGACCCGGGCGACCTCGTCGGCCAGGTGCGCGAAGTCGGCGGAGAGCAGGCTGGGCGCGATCTTCGGCTGCCGGGACACGCGGGGAGTCTAGGTGCCGGGCGGGACGGGCTAGGGCGCGGCCGGAACCGGACCCGCTCGCCGGACGTGGACCTCGTAGGGCCGCGGCGTCCGCGGCATCCGTCGACGAAGGGAGCCGCTGTGCCGACACCCGTGTACGTCGCCCTGGTCGTCCTGCTCTGGATCGCCGTCGGGACGGCGGCCGCGCTGTACCTCGGCCGCCAGGGCTACCGGTCGACCCTCTGGTACCTGCTCGGGGCCGTGCTGGGTCCGCTGTTCGTGCCCATCGCGATGGAGCGGGGCCGGCGACAGGAACGGGTCGTCGAGCGCACCCCGGCCGCCGATCCGACGGCTACCGCCCGTGGTGGCGGCGTCACGGTCGTCGTCGGCGTGGACGGGTCCGCGGAGTCCGACCGGTGCGTGCGCGACGCCGCGCGGGTCTTCCCCGGCGAGGCCGCCCGCGTGGTCCTGGTGACGGCGGTCGACCCGGACGCCGTCGAGTTCGCCGACCACACCGAGCGGGACCGCTGCCGCGGCCTGCTGGCGGAGCGGGCCGGCTGGTTCGACGGCACGTCGCCGGCGGTCGAGGTGGTTGCCGGTCAGCCCGGCCGGGCCCTGCTGGACGTGGCCCGACAGGAGGGGGCAGACGTCATCGCCGTCGGCCGGCGGGGCAGGGGCCTGAGCCACCGCCTGCTCGGCAGCGTCGCCGAGCACGTCACCCGCCACTCCCCCGTCCCCGTGCTCCTGGCCGGGCCACCGGCCGGCGACTGATCCGCCGCGACCAGTGCCGGGTGGCGCGACCGGTTCCGACCCGCGCCGGCTTCCGCGTGCCCTAGCCTGCGCGCGTGACCGACGCCACCGGGGCTCCCGAGGAGATCGGCGACGACGCGACGGCCGAGGTGGCCGAGCGCGCCCGTGAGGAGCTGCGCACCACGTGGGCGACCCTGCTCGTCTACGCCGTGGGCGGGGCCATGATCTTCCTGCGGCCTCACTCGTGGCCGACGGCGGCCTGGTTCGGCGCAGCAGCGTTCCTGCTCGCGCTCAGTGCCGAGCTGTGGTGGCAGCACGGTACCGAGAGCGGCAGACGCCGGCGGGCCGACCGGTTGCTGGCCGAGTACGCCGTCCTGCGCTTCGTCGACCCCGGGATCGGCCGCCGCGCGCCGGCGGACGAGGTCGCGAAGGGCTTCGTCCGCGGGCGCTTCTTCAGCTGGTTGCTGATCCTGGGCATGGTCGCGTGGCCGCTGGCCCTCGGGCAGTGGGACCGGCCGGCGTGGGCGGTCCCGGGGGCCGTGCTGCTGGCGATCGCCGCGGCGATCCAGCTGGCCGCCCGCGAGCGCGAGGCCCGCGCCGGGCGGCGCTGGCTGGCCGACCCGCCCGGCCCGCCGCGCGACTGACGACGTCGCCTCAGGGCCGATCGGCGCGTGTCCGTCGTGGGCTACCGGGTAGGGCTCGACCCATGGCTTCCGAGACCTCCGCACCCGCCCGCTACGACGGCTTCGACCGGATGCCCATCGCCGGCACGTGGCGCGCCGGCCGGGCGGGGAAGACCGCGACCGACACCGACCCCTATACCGGCGAGACGCTGACCGAGATCCCGCTCGCGAACGCCGAGGACCTCGACGAGGCCTACGCCACGGCGAAGAAGGCGCAGCGGGACTGGGCGGCGCGGCTGCCGAGCGAGCGCGCCGAGGTGATGCGCCGCGCGGCCCGGATCATGGAGGCGCGCAAGGACGAGATCGTCGACTGGCACATCCGGGAGTCCGGCGCCGCCGCCCCGGCCGCCGAGTTCGAGTACGCGATCACCCTTCGGGACTTCCACGAGGCGTCCTCCTACCCGTACCGCGTGGAGGGCCGCATCCTGCCCGCCGACATCGAGGGCAAGGAGAGCCGCGTCTACCGCCGTCCCGTCGGTGTGGTCGCGGTGATCAGCCCGTGGAACGTGCCCATGCACCTGTCCAACCGCTCCGTCGCGCCCGCCCTGGCGCTGGGCAACGCCGTCGTCCTCAAGCCGGCCGGTGACACCCCGGTGACCGGCGGCCTGCTGCTGGCCAAGGTCTACGAGGAGGCGGGGCTGCCCGAGGGGCTGCTCTCGGTGGTGATCGGCGCGGGCCGCGACATCGGGGACGCGATCGTCAGCCACCCCACCCCCCGGGTCGTCTCCTTCACCGGCTCGACGCCGGTGGGCAAGGGCATCGCCGAGAAGGCCGGGCTGAAGAAGCTCTCCCTGGAGCTCGGCGGCAACGGGCCGCTCGTGGTGCTGGACGACGCCGATCTCGGTTACGCCGTGGACGCGGCGATCTTCGGCAAGTTCTTCCACCAGGGCCAGGTCTGCATGATCACCAACCGGATCGTCGTGGACTCCTCCGTGCACGACGAGTTCGTCGAGCGCTTCGTCGAGCGCGCCCGCGGGCTGAAGGCCGGTGACCCGCGGGAGTCGGACACGGTGATCGGGCCGATCATCAACAGCAGCCAGCTCGAGGGCATCCAGGAGAAGATCGCGGACGCGCGCTCGGACGGCGCGGAGCAGCTGCTCGGCGGCGACCCGACCGGCCCGATCGGCTCGGTGCTGCCGCCGCACGTGCTGCTCGGCGACAACTCGGTGGCCAGCGCCCGCCAGGAGATGTTCGGCCCGGTCGTGACGATCATCCGGGCACGCGACGAGGACGACGCCCTGGAGATCGCCAACGACACCGAGTACGGCCTCTCCAGCGCGGTGTTCACCGAGGACGCCCTCCGCGGGGTGCAGTTCGCGCTGCGCGTCGAGGCCGGCATGACGCACGTCAACGACTCACCGCTCAACGACGAGAACAACACCGCCTTCGGTGGCGAGAAGGACTCGGGGCTGGGCCGGTTCGGCGGCGAGTGGGCGATCGACGAGTTCACCACCGACCACTGGGTGAGCGTCCAGCACACCAAGCGGAAGTTCCCCTTCTGACCGGACGCCGAGTTCCCCAGTTCCTCGCCGAGCAGGTCGCTGACCGGATGGGGGCGGGGTGGCCGTGCTCGCTACGGGTTGGGGGGACCAACGGCGTGGAGCGCGGACATGACGCAGCGGTACGGAGTCAATTCGGGATGCTCCATGATCACCGGGTGCGTTACATCGACCTGAGCCACGTCGTCCGATCCGGGATGGTGACCTACCCCGGCCTGCCCGTTCCCGAGGTCGGGGTGCACCTGACCTTCGACGAGTCGCACGGCGTGTACGCGGCCGGCACGGAGTTCCAGATCGGCCGCATCGCGATGGTGGGCAACACCGGCACCTACCTGGACACCCCGGCCCACCGCTACCGCGACGGGCACGACCTGGCCGGCCTGCCGCTGGAGCGTTGCGCCGGACTGCCGGCGCTCGTCGTGCGCGCGACCGACCTCTCCCACGCGCTCGACGCCGGGGTGTTCGCCGACCTGGACGTGACCGGACGAGCCGTCCTGGTGCACACCGGCTGGGACGCGCACTGGGGCACCGAGCGCTACCTCGACGCCGACCACCCGCACCTCACCGAGGACGCCTGCCGTGTGCTCGTCGACGGCGGTGCCGCACTGGTGGGCATCGACTCGGTCAACATCGACGACACCGTCGGCACCGCCCGCCCCGCGCACAGCGTGCTGCTGGGTGCTGGTGTGCCGGTGGTCGAGCACCTGACCGGGCTGGCCGGGCTCCCCGACACCGGCGCGGTCTTCACCGCGGTGCCCGTCGCCGTGGAGGGGCTGGCAACCTTCCCCGTGCGGGCGTTCGCCACCGTCGGCTGAGCCCGCCGCCGCTCAGCGGGTGCGGCGGAGCAGCGCCATGAACATGGCGTCGGTGCCGTGGCGGTGCGGCCACAGCTGCCCGTAGTCCCCGCGCGCGATGCCTGGCACCTCCGGGAACAGCGGCGCCACCGGCAGCACCTCGACGTCCTCGCGAGCCGCCGCCACCTCGACCACGCCGACCGTCTCCTCGGTGTGCGGCGAGCAGGTCACGTAGGCGACCACTCCCCCGGGCCGCACCGACGCCAGCGCGGCGGCCAGCAGCTCGACCTGCAGCTCCACCAGCGGGGCGACGTCCTCGGGCGTCCGGCGCCAGCGCACCTCGGGACGACGGCGCAGCGCCCCCAGCCCGGTGCACGGTGCGTCGAGCAGCACCCGGTCGAAGGAACCCGGCTGCCACGGCGCCTCGCGGCCGTCGGCAGCGAGCACCTCGACGTCGGCCTCGTCCCGCAGCGCCGAACGGACCAGGTCGGCCCGGTGCGGGGCACGGTCGGCCGCGGTGAGCCGCACGCCCTCGGGCCGGACGGCCGCCAGCAGCCCGGCCTTGCCCCCGGGGCCCGCGCACATGTCCAGCCAGGCCGCGTCCGGTCCCTCGAGCGGGGCCCGGGAGAGCAGCAGCGCCGCCAGCTGGCTGCCCTCGTCCTGGACGGCGGCCCGGCCCGAGCGGACCGACGGCAGCCGCCCCGGGTCACCGCCGGCCAGCCGGACGGCGAAGGGCGACCACGGCCCGGGCTCCGCCTGCGCCTCGGCGGCCAGCTCGTCCCGCGGGATCCGCCGGGCGACGAGGTGCACCTCGGGGGCGGCGTCGTCGGCCAGCAGCGCCGGCTCGAGCTCTTCCTCGCCGCCCAGGGCGTCGCGCCAGGCGTCGACGATCCACCGCGGATGGTCGGTGGACAGGGCGAGCTGCTGCTCCCGGTCGCCGCCGAGCACGGTCAGCCAGGCCTCGCGGTCACCGCCGGCGGCCACCTTGCGGAGCACCGCGTTGACCAGCCCGGAGGCACCCGTGCCCACGATGGCCCGGGTCAGGTCGACGGTGGTGTCGACGGCGGCGTGCGAGGGCACCCGCAGGTCGACGAGCTGGTAGGCGCCCAGCCGCAGCAGGTCGAGCACCCGCGGATCGAGCTCGGCCAGGGGACGGCTCACCAGCCCGGCCAGGATCGCGTCGAGAGTCCCGGTCGCCCGCAGGGTCCCGTAGGCCAGCTGGGTGGCGAACGCGGCATCGCGGGTGTCCAGGCCACGCTCGCGCAGCAGCTGGGGCAGCAGCAGGTTGGCGTAGGCGTCGCGCGACGTCACGCCGTCGAGCACGTCGTAGGCGGTCAAGCGGGCACCGTCCAGCACGCGGCGCTTCGTCGCCGGGTGCGGGCGCTTGCCGCGCTGCGGGCCGCCCGCCGGGCGCTTCGGCGGCCGGGTCACTCGCCCAGCCTCTCGCCCGGGACCGGACGGGCGCCGCGCGCCCAGTCGGCAGCCGGGGTCATCCGCTTGCCGGCGGGCTGCACCTCGCCGAGGACGACGGCGCCGTTGCCGGTGCCGACGAGCACCTCGCGACCCTCCGTGCCCAGCTCGCCCGGCGCCAGCTGCGGGGCGTCCGCGACCGGGATGACGGGGCCCAGCCGCAGCCGGTCGCCACGCCACGTCGTCCAGGCGCCGGGGGCCGGCGTGACCCCGCGGATGCGCCGGTCCACCACGTGGGCGGGCAGCGACCAGTCGACCCGGGCATCCGCCGGCTCCACCTTCGGCGCCAGGCTGATGCCGTCGGCCGGCTGGGGCTGCGGTTCCAGCGCTCCGGCCGCGATGCCGTCGAGCGTGGCCACGAGCAGCCCGGCGCCGCTGACGGCCAGCCGCCCCAGCAGGTCGCCGGCGGTGTCCCGCGGCCCGATGGCCTCCGTGACGGTGCCGTAGACGGGGCCGGTGTCCAGGCCGGCCTCCAGGCGGAAGGTCGCCGCGCCGGTGATCTCGTCACCGGCCATGATCGCGTGCTGCACGGGCGCCGCCCCGCGCCAGGCGGGCAGCAGCGAGAAGTGCAGGTTCACCCAGCCGTGCACGGGCACGTCGAGGGCCGCCTGCGGGATCAGTGCCCCGTAGGCGACGACCGGTGCGCAGTCCACGGCGAGGTCGGCCAGCTGCGCCAGGAACTCCGGCTCCCGCGGCGTGCGCGGCTGCAGGACCGGGATCCCGGCGGCGTCGGCGCGCTCGGCGACCGGGGACCGGCTGGACGTGCGGCCGCGCCCTGCGCGGGCGTCGGGTCGGGTGAGGACGGCCACCACCTCGTGGTCGGAGGCCAGCAGCGCCTCGAGCGACGGGACGGCGGGGGCCGGGGTGCCGGCGAACAGGACCTTCAGTGCGGGCTCACTTTCACGACGGGCAGGTACGCGGGGACCCCGGCCCACTCTGCGGCCTCCAGCTCGGCGAGAGCGGCGGTGCGGGCGACCTCGTCCAGGCGGTCGACGAACAGCACGCCGTCGAGGTGGTCGGTCTCGTGCTGGATGGCGCGGGCCAGCAGCTCCGAGCCGTCGACGCGTACCGGATCGCCGTGCATGTTCCAGCCGGAGGCGACGACGTGCAGGTGACGTCGGCAGTCGTAGCGCAGGCCCGGGATGGACAGGCACCCCTCGGGGCCGTCCTGGATCTCCTCGCCGACGGCGGTGACGTCGGGGTTGACCAGGTGGCCCACCTCGCCGTCGACGAACCAGGTGAACACCCGCAGGCCGACGCCGAGCTGCGGAGCGGCCAGTCCGGCGCCACCGGCGGCGTGCATCGTCTCGGTGAGGTCGGCGACCAGTTGCCGCAGCTCGGCGTCGAAGTCGACCACCGGGGCCGCGGGGGTGCGGAGCACGGGATCGCCGTACAGCCGGATCGGGGTGACGCTCACCCGTCGATCCTAGGCGGGGCCGCAGGGGCGTCGTCCCCCAGCGCGGCGCGGACGGCCGCCGCCACGTGCAGCGCCGTCGTCGGGAAGGTCGGGACGTCGACGTCGCCGGGCCCGATCAGCAGCTCGATCTCGGTGCAGCCGAGGACCACGCCCTGCGCACCGCGGGCGACCAGCCGGTCGACCACCTCGCGGTAGGCCTGGCGGGACTCCTCGCGGACGACCCCGAGCACGAGTTCCTCGTAGATGACGCGGTGCACCAGGTCGCGGTCGGCTTGGTCGGGGACGACGACGTCGAGCCCGGCCGCGGTGAGCCGGTCGGCCAGGAACGGCTGCTCCATCGTGTAGCGGGTGCCCAGCAGGCCGATCCGCGTGAGCCCGGCGGCCGTGATCGCCTCGGCGGTGCTGTCGCCGATGTGCAGGAACGGCACCCCCAGGTCGGCGGTCACGGCGTCCGCGACGGTGTGCATGGTGTTGGTGCACAGCAGGATGACGTCGGCGCCTGCCGCCTGGAGGGACCGGGCGTCGGCCGCCAGCAGCTCGCCGGCCCGGGCCCAGTCCCCGGCCTCCTGCAGCCGCGCGATCTCCGCGAAGTCCACCGACAGCAGCACGCACCGGGCCGAGTGCAGCCCGCCCAGCTCCTCGCGCACCGATTCGTTGAGCAGCCGGTAGTACAGCGCGCTGCTCTCCCAGCTCATCCCGCCCAGCAGGCCGATCGTCCGCACGGCGGCATCCTGGCAGGCGGCGGCTGCTCAGACGAGGTCGAGCGGGTCCAGCTGCACGCGGACGTGCTCGGGCACCTTCTTCGCGCTGCGGACGCCCTGCACCTCGGCCAGCGCGTGCGCCAGCGCGGCCCCGGAGGCACGCGGCACCCGCACCAGGTAGCGCTCGCGCTCCCCCTCCTGGCCCGGGCGCGGCCGCTCGGGCACCGGTCCGAGCAGGTCGGCGTCCTCCGGCAGCCGCAGCGCCTCGAGGAACTCGGCCAGCGCCGCCGGCGAACCGGCGACCGAGGCCATCCGGGTGACCGGCGGGAAGCCGAGCTCCCGGCGGTCTGCCAGCTCCCGTGCGGCCAGCCAGGCCGGGTCCCAGCGCACCAGCGCCTGCACCACGGGGTGCCCGGCGTCGGCCGCGACGACGACGTGCCCGCCGGCGGCGGCCGGCCGGACCAGGGCGGCCGCGTTCATCCAGCGCCGCAGCGTCTCCTCGCCCGCGCGCAGGTCGGCCCGGCCCAGCAGCGCCCAGGAGTCGAGGAGCAGCGCGGCGCCGTAGCCCCCCTCGGCCACGGGCTCGGCCCCCGGGGTCGCCACCACGAGCGACGCCCCGCCCGGGACGGTCGCCAGGACCCCGGACGTGCTGCCCGAGGTGCGCACCGCAGCCCCCGGGAAGGCCCGGGCCAGCTCCTCGGCGGTCCGGGACTCCCCGATCACCGAGGCGCGCAGCTTCGTCCCGTGGCAGTGCGGGCAGTCGAAGGTGGCCGCCGGTCGCGCGCACCAGCGACAGGCGGGGATCCGCTGACCACCCGGACCCGGCCGCGGCGAGATGCCCAGCGGCCCGGCGCAGTGGGCGCAGCGGGCCGGCGCCCGGCAGCGCGCGCAGGCCAGCGAGGGCACGTAGCCCCGCCGCGGCACCTGGACCAGCACGGGGGCGTCCGCGGCCAGCGCCTTGCGGGCCGCCTCGTGGGCCAGCGACGGCAGTCGCGCCGACCGGGCCGCGGCGTCCCGGGCCAGCTCGAAGTCCTCCCCCAGCGCCTGCACCCGCGGGGCGGCCGACCGCAGCACCGCACGGTCGGCGACCAGTTCGTGCGCCCACCCCGACTCCACCAGCAGCGCACCCTCGGCGGTGCGGGTGGTCCCGGCGACCACGGCGGCGCAGTCGTCCAGCCATGCGCGCTGCACCAGCACGTCCCGCGCGTGCGGATAAGGCGCCCGTTCGTCGGCGTGCAGGTCATCGCCGTCGTCCCAGATCACCACCAGGCCCAGGTCGCGGACCGGCGCGAACATCGCCGCCCGCGTGCCCAGCACCACCTGCGCCGCGCCGCGCGAGGCGGCCAGGAAGGAGCGGTAGCGCTTCTCCGGCGAGTCGTCGGCGCGCAGCACCGTGTACGAGTGCGCCGGCAGCAGCGCGGCCGCTGCCGCCGCGAGCCGGTCCAGGTCCCGGCCGTCGGGGACGACGACCAGCGCACCACGGCGTCCCGACAGCGACGCCCGGCACAGCTCGACCAGCCGCGCCGGCCAGTCCTCGCCGGGCAGCGCCGTCCAGACCGCCCGGGCCGGGCGGCCGTCGGCCAGTGCGTCCAGCAGCGCGGGCCCGGCCTGGTACCGCGCGAACCCGGCGGGGTCGGGTGGCTCCGGCAGCTCGTCGGGTGTGGGTGTCTCGCGCTTCTCGGCGGCGGACCGGCGGGGCGGCAGCGCCAGCCGCAGCACGTCGCTGGCCGTCCCCGCGTACCGGTCGGCGACCGTGCGCACCAGCCGGGCCACCTGCGGGGTGAGCACCGGCTCGCCGGAGGGCACGTGCGACAGCGGCTGCAGCGATCCGGAGAACTCCGTGGTGTCGCCGAGCTCCCAGACGACGCCGTCGACCAGTCGGCCGTGGAACCGCACGCGCACCCGGCACCCGGCCCGCACGGTGTCGGCGAGCTTGTCCGGGACGGCGTAGTCGAACGGCCGGTCCAGGTGCGCCAGGGGCACGTCGACGACGACCCGGGCCACCAGCGGCATGCGCGGGTGACCCGGGTCGTCGGGTGGAGCGGGTGCGTCCAGCGCGGTTACTGGCCCGCGGTGGAGATGCCCACGGCTGACCGCAAGGCGTCGACCCGGTCGGTGCGCTCCCACGGAAGGTCGACGTCGGTGCGGCCGAAGTGGCCGTAGGCCGCCGTCGGGGCGTAGATCGGGCGGAGCAGGTCGAGGTCGCGCACGATCGCGCCGGGGCGCAGGTCGAACACGGTGGTGATCGCCTTCTCCAGCACGTCGTCGGCCACGGTGCCGGTGCCGAAGGTCTCGACGAACAGGCCGACCGGGTGCGCGGCGCCGATGGCGTAGGCCACCTGAACCTCGCAGCGCTTGGCCAGGCCGGCGGCGACGACGTTCTTGGCCACCCAGCGCATCGCGTAGGCCGCGGAGCGGTCGACCTTCGACGGGTCCTTGCCCGAGAAGGCGCCGCCGCCGTGCCGGGCCATGCCGCCGTAGGTGTCGACGATGATCTTGCGGCCGGTCAGCCCGGCGTCGCCCATGGGGCCGCCGATGACGAACTTGCCGGTCGGGTTCACCAGCAGCCGGTAGCCGTCGGTGGGCAGGCCGAGCGCGGCCAGCTCCGGCTCGACGACGAGCTCCTTGATGTCGGGGGCGAGCAGCTGCTCGATGGAGATGTCCTCGGCGTGCTGCGAGGACACCACCACGGTGTCGACGGCGACCGGCTTGTCGTCCTCGTAGACGACGGTGACCTGGGTCTTGCCGTCGGGGCGCAGGTAGGGCACCGAGCCGTCCTTGCGCACGGCCGAGAGCCGGCGGGACAGGCGGTGGGCCAGCGCGATGGGCAGCGGCATCAGCTCGGGGGTCTCGTCGGTGGCGTACCCGAACATGAGGCCCTGGTCGCCGGCGCCCTGGCGCTCGATCTCGTCATCGGCCGAGCCCGTGGTGCGGGCCTCGTAGCCGGTGTCGACGCCCTGCGCGATGTCGGGCGACTGCGCGCCGATGGAGACGCTGACACCGCAGGACGCGCCGTCGAAGCCCTTGCGGGAGGAGTCGTAGCCGATCCGCAGGATGGTCTCGCGGACGATCTCGGCGATGTCGACGTAGCCGGCGGTGGTGACCTCACCGGCGATGTGCACCTGGCCGGTCATGATCAGCGTCTCGACGGCGACCCGGCTCTTGGGGTCCTGGGCGAGCATGGCATCCAGGATCGAGTCGCTGATCTGGTCGGCGATCTTGTCCGGGTGCCCCTCGGTGACCGACTCGGACGTGAAGAGACGGCGTGGCATGTCGGTACTCCTGGGTCGCTGGACACGAGACGGCGAGCCGCTCGCAAGGCACGACTCGGGGGGCACGTTACCCGGACGAGACGCGCCGAACGTCGGCGCGGGGTGGCCTGGGGACGGCCAGGGTCAGGGAGTGGGCAGCCGGGACGCCACCACGGTCCAGATGCCGGCGGCCACGCCGTCCTTGGGGCCGCGCGGGATCTCGGTGCTCTCCCCGTCGGCGGCCAGCACCACGACCGCGTTGTCCGCCTGCCCGAAGACCAGGTCGCCGGAGACGTCGTTGACCACCAGGAGGTCGCAGCCCTTGCGGGCCAGCTTGGCGCGGGCGTGGGTGAGCACGTCGGCCTCGGCGTCGCCGGTCTCCGCCGCGAAGCCGACGACCAGCTGCCCCGGCGACCGCTTCCCCACCAGCTCGGCCAGGATGTCGGGGTTGCGGACCAGCGGCACGGAGTCCGGCTCGGCAGCGGAGTCCTTCTTCATCTTCGCCTCGGCGACGCTCGCCGGGCGGAAGTCGGCGACCGCGGCGCTCATGACCACGACGTCGGCGTCCGTGGCCTCGGCGTGCACCGCCGCCCGCAGCTCCTCGGCGGTGCCCACGGGCACGACACGCACCCCGAACGGCGCCGGCAGGTCGACGTTGGCGGCGACCAGCACGACCTCGGCACCCCGGGCCGCGGCCACGCGCGCCAGCGCCCAGCCCTGCTTGCCCGAGGAGCGGTTGCCCAGGTAGCGGACCGGGTCCAGGGGCTCGCGCGTCCCGCCGGCGCTGATGACCACCCGGCGGCCGGTCAGGTCGTGTGCCAGCGCGGGAGCTCCGGCCGCCAGCACCACGGTGGCCAGGGCGGCGATGTCGGCGGGTTCGGGCAGCCGGCCGGGCCCGGAGTCCGGCCCGGTGAGCCGGCCGACCGCGGGCGGCAGCACGACGGACCCGCGGCGGCGCAGGGTGGCGACGTTGTCCTGGGTGGCGGGGTGCAGCCACATCTCGGTGTGCATGGCCGGCACGAACACCACCGGGCAGTGCGCGGTGAGCAGCGTGGCGGTGAGCAGGTCGTCGGCCCGCCCGGCCGCGGCTCGGGCCAGCAGGTCCGCGGTGGCTGGGGCGATGACGACGAGGTCGGCCTCCTGGCCGATCCGCACGTGGGCCACCTCGTCGACGTCGGACCAAACATCGGTGGTGACCGGGTTCCCGGACAGGGCCTCGAAGGTCGCGGCACCGACGAAGTGCAGCGCCGACGGCGTGGGGACGACGCGGACGTCGTGCCCGGCCTCGGTGAGCGCGCGCAGCAGGAGTGCCGCCTTGTAGGCGGCCACGCCGCCGCTGACGCCCAGCACGATCCGACTCATGGGTTCATCCTGCCGCAGACATGACGATGCCCCCGGCCGGAGCCGGGGGCGTCGTCATCAGTTCTGGGGTGCCCGCCGGCCGGCGGGCGGCCGGGTCAGTTCTCGCCGGCGGTGTGGGTCAGCAGGCCCTCGTTGATCTCGCGGAGCGCGATCGACAGGGGCTTCTCCTGCGGAGCGGTGTCCACCAGCGGCCCGACGTACTCCAGCAGACCCTCGGAGAGCTGGCTGTAGTAGGCGTTGATCTGGCGCGCGCGCTTGGCGGCGAAGATGACCAGGCCGTACTTGCTGCTGGTGCGCTCGAGCAGCTCGTCGATCGGCGGGTTGGTGATGCCCTCGGGGGCAGGTGCGACTCCGGACACGGGCGGGCGTGCTCCTCATTCGATAGCGGGAGGAAGCGTCCGGCGGGGCCGCCGGCAGGTGCTCTTCCTCGTGGGCGCTACTCCCCCGGCACGAGTCCGGGCGAGGGCGCAGTCAGCAAGCCTACCAACTCGTCCGCGGCCCGGGCGACATCGTCGTTCACGACGACCACGTCGAACTCGCCGGCGGCGTCCAGCTCCGCCTGCGCGATGCGCAGCCGCGCCTCCTGGACCGCCGCCGGCTCCGACCCCCGGCCGGCCAGCCGGCTCTCCAGCTCGGCCCAGGACGGCGGTGCCAGGAAGACCAGCTGGGCCTCCGGGGCCCGGGCCCGCACCTGGCGGGCGCCCTGGAGCTCGATCTCCAGCAGCGCGGGCGCCCCGGCGGCCAGCCGCTCGCGCACCGGGGCCACGGGGGTGCCGTAGCGGTTCCCGGCGTACTCGGCCCACTCCAGCAGCCCGTCGGTGGCGATCAGCCGGTCGAACTCGGCGTCGTCCACGAAGTGGTAGTGGGTGCCGTGGACCTCGCCCGGGCGGGGGCGACGGGTGGTCGCGGACACCGACACCCACACGTCGGGGTGCCTCCGCCGGACCTCGGCGACCACGGTGCCCTTTCCGACCCCGGAGGGTCCGGAGAGCACGGTGAGCCGTGCCGGTGCGTTCGATCCCACTCGTCGTCCTCGTCCGGGTCGTGCGCGCGCGAGCCGAGACGGGTCAGCCGACCTGGTCGCCGCCGAACTCCGTCTCCAGCGCACGCCGCTGGTTGGCGCCCAGCCCCCGCACGCGGCGCGTGGGGGAGATCTCCAGGCGCTCCATGATCTTCGCAGCCCGGGCCTTGCCGACTCCGGGGAGGGACTCCAGGACCGCCGAGACGCGCATCTTGCCGATGACCTCGTCGGTCTCGCCCTGCTTGAGGACGTCGCTGACGGTCGCACCCTTGCTCTTGAGCCGTTCACGCAGCTCGGCGCGCGTCTTGCGGGCCGCGGCGGCCTTCTCGAGTGCGGCGGCGCGCTGCTCCGGGGACAGGTCGGGAAGGGGCATGGTGCAACCCAATCGTGTCGTCGCCGGCATCGTCGCCGGCGGTGCTGTTCGCGGATTCTGAGGAAGGACGTCGTGCGGTGCCGAGCCTCGCGACCCATACGCCGACCGGCAAATCCGCAGGTCACACGACCGTACGCGGAACGCCGCCGCCGAGCCGGACCGACGTTCACCCCCCGTCCACGGCGTCGCTCACCCACCGTCATCTCCGCAGGTCAACCAGGGTTACGGACGTTCCAGTTTCGAAGCATTCCGGAGGGCCGTCGGGGGGTCCGTCCACCGACACGCCCGGATGCCGACACGCCGAGGCTCAGGTCCGCGGAGCCGTCCGCCGGCCGAGCCACCAGCCGCCGACAGCGGTGAGCAGCAGCAGCCCGGCCACGACCAGCAGCGCGCTGCCCAGGCGCCAGGAGTGCCGGCGCCTGCCCTCTCACGCCGTCAGCCCCCCGGCCCACCGCTCGGCCGCCGCCCGCAGTGCGGCGGGATCCGGCCCGGCGGCGAGCACGTCGCGGGAGACGGTCGGGATCACGACGGTGCCCTCGGCGAAGAGCCGCCGCAGGTCCGCCGGGGACCCGCCCTGTGCCCCCAACCCCGGCGCGAGCACCGGACCGCCGAGGGCCGTGAGGTCGACGTCGAGCTCACGCAGCGTGGCCCCCACGACGATGCCGAAGGAGCCGGTCGGGGTCTCCGCGTTCCAGCCGCCCACGGTGTCCACGACGGACTGCGCGACGCTCCGGTCGCCCACCCGCGCGTGCTGCAGCGTGCCGGCGTCGGGGTTGGAGGTGCGGGCCAGCACGAACAGCCCGCCACCGTGCGCGCGGGCGGTGTCGACGGCCGGCTGCAACGAGTCCGGCCCGAGGTAGGGGCTGACCGTCATGGCGTCGACCTGCATCGGGTGGTCGGCGGAGAGGTAGTCGGCGTAGGCGGCCATGGTCGAGCCGATGTCGCCGCGCTTCGCGTCGAGCAGGACGAGCGCACCGGCGGCACGCATGTCGCGGACGGCGTCCTCCAGGACCGCGACGCCACGCGCACCGAAGCGTTCGTAGAACGCCATCTGCGGCTTGAGCACCGCGACCGACCCGGCGAGCGCCTCGACCACCGTGTCGGTGAACCGGCGCAGCCCGTCGGCGTCGTCGCCGGCCCCCCAGGCCAGGAGGAGCTCCCGATGCGGGTCGACGCCGACGCACAGCGGGCCGCGCTCGGCGACGGCCACCGCCAGCCGCTTGCCGAAGGGATCGGTCACGGGGCCTCCACGGCTCGGGGCAGGGTGCCGGCCAGCGCGGCGGTGCACCGCTGGGCGAGGAACGGGTCGGCGAAGGCGCCGGCGGCTGACTGCACCGCGTCGGCGCCGGCCGCGAACAGCGCCTCGAAGGACGCCGGATCGGTGACCCCGCCCATCGCGAGGACGTCGAAGGGCACCCCGCCCCCGTCGCGCAGCGCGACCAGCCGGCGGGTGAAGTCCAGGGCCGGTTCCCGGACCGCGATGCCGGACAGCCCGGCGAGCTCGCGCCCGGGGAAGGTCGGTGTGCCGTCGCTGCGGCGCACCCGGCTCTGCACGGTGTTGATCCCCGCGATGCCGTCGACGAGCGGAGCCAGCTCGGGGACGAGGGCGCGCAGCCGCGGCTCGTCGAGCCAGGACAGCTTGGCCACCAGCCCGGTGCGGTCGTCCAGCGCCCGGCGCACGGTGTCCACCACGGTGACGGTCGCGTCGGGGTCCAGGCACAGCGGCGGCTTGACCCCGGACGACGACCGGTCGAGCGTGTTCGGGCAGGAGAGGTTGAGCTCCACCACCGGCGCCCCGGCCTCCTGGGCCATGCGCGCCGTGCGGGCGAAGTCGGCGGCGAGGTCGGCGACCCGTCCGGTGCCGTCGGCGTCCTCCCCCATCACGCTCACCAGCAGCAGCTGCTCGTTCCCGACGGCGTGCAGGGCCCGCTCCAGATCGGCCATCCACTCCTCCGGCTCCGGGGAGGGGACGCCGAAGGAGTTGACGCTGCTGACCGCCGGGGTGCCCGGGGGCACCCAGTCCCACGGATCGGCGACGACGTCGGCGTCCGCCCCCGGGGGCAGGCTCGCGGTCTCCCGCGCGGCGAACACCCAGTTCGGCTGCTCGTTGGCGGGATGGGCCCGGCCGCGGACCGTCTTGTAGGTCAGCACGTTCCAGCCGTTGGCGACGTTGTGCCGCACCCAGGCCTCGCTGCCGTTGAGGACGCAGGCCGGCACGCCGATCGGAAAACCGATCCGGCGCCCCAGCAGCGACCAGCGCCGGCTCCCCGCCGTCGGCCGCTCGGTCAGCCGGGGACCCAGCGGGCGGGCGAGGTTGTCCCGGAAGCCGCCGAGCACGTCGTACATGGGGCTGAGCACGCCGTGCACCGCGAGCAGGTCGGCCTGCCCGGCGAGGTACAGCACCCGGGTCAGCAGCGGCAGGTCGCCGTCGTCGACCGCCCCGGACGCGAGCCGCCCGGCCAGTCCGTCGACCTCGGCCGCGAGCGCGTCCAGCTCCGCCCGGGGTGGCTGCCCGAACCGGGTGATCCCCGCGAGGAACGCCGCGGGCAACCCCTCGACCAGCCCGCGGCCCACCACGTCGTCGCGCAGGCGCCGGACGGCGTCCGGCGACGACGAGGTCACTGCCCGGTCCCCGAGAAGGTGCTGGGACCGCCGTGCGTGCCTCCGGCCAGCGCCGCGTGCACCTCCTGCAGGCTGCGCACCCCGATACCGCCCTGGCGCAGCGCCTCGATGCCCTGGACCGCGGCGGCCATCCCCTGCACGGTGGTGATGCACGGGATGCCGGCGCTCACCGCCGCGGTGCGGATCTCGTAGCCGTCCAGCCGGGGGCCGCTGTTGCCCGGCGCCCCGAACGGCGTGTTCACGACCATGTCGACGTCGCCGGCCAGGATCGCCTCCACGACGTTGCCCGGGCCCTCGCTGAACTTGCCGACGACCTCCGCGGCCACGCCGTTGCGCCGCAGCACCTGCGCGGTGCCGGCGGTGGCCAGGATGCGGAAGCCCAGGTCGGCGAGCCGCTTGACCGGGAAGATCGCGCCGCGCTTGTCCCGGTTGGCCAGCGAGACGAAGACCGTGCCGTCGGTCGGCAGCGAGCCGTAGGCGGCCGCCTGGGACTTCGCGAACGCGGTGCCGAACTCGGTGTCCAGGCCCATGACCTCGCCGGTGGACTTCATCTCCGGCGAGAGCAGGGTGTCGACGCCGTGACCCTCGACGGTCCGGAAGCGGTTGAAGGGCAGGACCGCCTCCTTGACCGCGATCGGCGCGCCCTCGGGGAGGTCGGTGCCGTCGCCGCTGGCCGGCAGGACACCCGAGGCACGCAGGTCGGCGACGGTCTCCCCCACCGCGATCCGGGCGGCGGCCTTCGCCAGCTGGACGGCGGTGGCCTTCGAGACGAAGGGCACCGTGCGGCTGGCCCGCGGGTTGGCCTCGATGACGTAGAGGATGTCGTCCTTGATCGCGTACTGGACGTTCATCAGCCCGCGGACGCCGATCCGCTCCGCCAGCTTCTCGGTGGCCGCCCGGATCTTCAGCAGGTCCGCCGTCCCCAGCGTGATGGGCGGCAGGGCGCACGCCGAGTCGCCGGAGTGGATGCCGGCCTCCTCGATGTGCTCCATGACGCCGCCCAGGTAGAGGTCGGTGCCGTCGTAGAGCGCGTCCACGTCGATCTCGACGGCGTCCTCCAGGAACCGGTCCACCAGCACCGGGTGGTCGACGCTGACGTCGGTCGCCTTCGCGATGTAGGCCTCGAGCGTGGCGTCGTCGTAGACGATCTCCATACCGCGGCCGCCGAGCACGTAGGAGGGCCGGACGAGCACCGGGTACCCGATGGCGGAGGCGATCGCGCGGGCCTCCGGGAAGGTGGTGGCCATCCCGTGCTTCGGTGCGAGCAGGCCGGTGTCGGCGAGGACGCGGCTGAACGCCCCGCGGTCCTCGGCGTCGTCGATGGCCTCGGGCGAGGTGCCCAGCACCGGGACGCCGGCGTCCTTGAGCCGCTGCGCCAGGCCCAGCGGGGTCTGCCCGCCGAGCGTGCAGATGACCCCCGCGACCGGACCGGCCGCGCGCTCGGCCTCCACGACCTCGAGGACGTCCTCGAAGGTCAGCGGCTCGAAGTAGAGCCGGTCGGCGGTGTCGTAGTCGGTGGAGACGGTCTCGGGGTTGCAGTTGACCATCACCGCCTCGTAGCCGGCGTCCTGCAGCGCCATGACCGCGTGCACGCAGGAGTAGTCGAACTCGATCCCCTGCCCGATGCGGTTGGGCCCGGAGCCCAGGATCAGCACCGCCGGCTTCTCCCGCGGCTCGACCTCGGTCTCCTCGTCGTAGGAGGAGTAGTGGTACGGCGTGCGGGCGGCGAACTCGCCGGCGCAGGTGTCGACGGTCTTGTAGACCGGCCGGATGCCCTGCCGCCAGCGCAACGCCCGGACGCCGTCCTCCCCGGCCAGCTCCGGCCGGAGTGCGGCGATCTGCCGGTCGGACAGGCCGTGCCGCTTGGCCCGGCGGAGCAGCTCGGCGGTGACCGCCGGGGCGTCGCGCACCTCGGTGGCGACCTCGCGCACGAGCGCGATCTGGTCGACGAACCACGGATCGAAGCCGCTGGCCTCGGCGACCTGCTCCACCGTGGCGCCGGCGGCCAGCGCCTGCTCGGCGACGTAGAGCCGGCCGTCGACCGGCGTCCGCAGCACCTCCAGCAGCTCCTCGGCCGAGCGGTCCTCCGCCGGGCCGGTCCAGAAGCCCGCGACCTTCGTCTCCGTGGAGCGCATCGCCTTGCCGAGCGCCTCGGTGAAGTTGCGGCCCATCGACATGACCTCGCCGACGCTCTTCATCGTCGTCGTGAGCCGGGGGTCCGCGCCGGGGAACTTCTCGAACGCGAAGCGGGGGATCTTCACGACGACGTAGTCCAGCGTCGGCTCGAACGCCGCGGGCGTGACCCCGGTGATGTCGTTGGTGATCTCGTCGAGGGTGTAGCCGATGGCGAGCTTGGCGGCGATCTTCGCGATCGGGAAGCCGGTGGCCTTCGACGCCAGGGCCGACGACCGCGAGACGCGCGGGTTCATCTCGATGACGACCAGCCGGCCGTCGGCGGGGTTGACCGCGAACTGGATGTTGCAGCCACCGGTGTCCACGCCGACCTCGCGCAGCACGGCGATGCCGACGTCGCGCATCTTCTGGTACTCGACGTCGGTCAGGGTCATCGCCGGCGCGACGGTCACCGAGTCGCCGGTGTGCACGCCCATCGCGTCGATGTTCTCGATCGAGCAGATGACCACCACGTTGTCGCTGCGGTCGCGCATCAGCTCGAGCTCGTACTCCTTCCAGCCCAGCACCGACTCCTCGATGAGGACGGTGTGCACCGGGGAGTCGGCCAGCCCGTGGGAGGCCATGCGGCGGAGCATCGCCTCGTCGGTGGCGAAGCCGGAGCCGAGTCCCCCCATGGTGAAGCTGGGCCGGATGACGACCGGGTAGCCGACCTCCTCGGCGGTGGCGATCGCCTCCTCGACGGTCGAGCAGACCGTCGAGCGGGGGGCGTCGGCGCCGATCGACCGGACGATGTCCTTGAACAGCTGCCGGTCCTCGCCGCGGTTGATCGCGTCGACGTCGGCGCCGATGAGCTGGACGCCGTACTTCTCCAGGACGCCGTTCTCGTACAGGCCGATCGCGATGTTCAGCGCGGTCTGCCCGCCGAGGGTGGCCAGCAGCGCGTCCGGGCGCTCCTTGGCGATGACCTTCTCGACGAACTCCGGCGTCAGCGGCTCGATGTAGGTGGCGTCGGCGACCTCGGGGTCGGTCATGATCGTCGCCGGGTTGCTGTTCACCAGGCTGACCCGCAGGCCCTCGGCGCGCAGCACGCGGCAGGCCTGGGTGCCGGAGTAGTCGAACTCGGCGGCCTGGCCGATGAGGATCGGCCCGGAGCCGATGACCAGGACGTGCTTCAGATCGGTGCGCTTGGGCATCAGGCGTTCTCCCCGGTGGTGTGCTCGACGACGGGGGCCGGTCCGCCGGCGTGGGCCGCGCCGTCGCGGGCGGCCTCCATGAGGTCGACGAAGCGCTGGAACAGCGGCGCGGCGTCGTGCGGCCCGGCCGCCGACTCGGGGTGGAACTGGACGCTGAAGGCCGGCGTCTCGAGCAGCCGCAGGCCCTCGACGACGTCGTCGTTCAGGCCGACGTGGCTGACCTCGACCGGCCCGTAGGGGGTGTCGGTGGGCCGGTCGAGCGGGGCGTCGACGGCGAAGCCGTGGTTGTGGCTGGTCACGCGCACCGTGCCGCTGACCCGGTCGAGCACCGGCTGGTTGAGGCCGCGGTGACCGAAGCGCAGCTTGTAGGTGCCCAGGCCCAGCGCGCGGCCGAGGATCTGGTTGCCGAAGCAGATGCCGAACAGCGGCCGGCGGGCGTCCAGGACCCCCCGGACCGCCGCGACGGCGTAGTCGGCCGCGGCCGGGTCGCCGGGGCCGTTGGAGAGGAACACCCCGTCCGGTCCGGCCGCGAGCAGCTCCTCGGCGGTGGCCGTGGAGGGGAGCACGTGCGTCTCCACCCCCAGCGCGGCCAGGTGCCGCGGGGTGGCGGTCTTGATGCCGAGGTCGAGCGCGGCGATGGTGAACCGCTTCTCCCCCACAGCCGGGACGACGTAGGCCTCGCCGGTGCTCACGGTGGGTGCGAGGTCGGCGCCGGTCATGCCTGCTGCGTCCGTGACCCGCCCGAGGAGCTCGTCGACGGAGAGCTCGGTGCTGATGCCGGCGCGCATCGCGCCCCTGTCGCGCAGGTGCCGGGTCAGCGCTCGGGTGTCGATGCCGCTGATGCCGACGATCCCCTGGGCGGCCAGCTCGTCGTCGAGACCGCCGGTCGCGCGCCAGTTCGACGTGCGGCGGGCGGGGTCGCGGACGACGAAGCCGGCCGGCCACATGCGGCGGCTCTCGTCGTCCTCGTCGTTCACGCCGGTGTTGCCGATGTGGGGGGCCGTCATGGCGACGATCTGACCGGCGTAGCTGGGGTCGGTCAGCGTCTCCTGGTAGCCGGTCATGCCGGTGGCGAACACCGCCTCGCCGACCGTGGTGCCGATCGCGCCGTAGGCCTCGCCCCGGAACGTCCTGCCGTCCTCGAGCACGAGGATCGCGTCACTCACTTCTGTGCCTTTCCGTCGAGCACGGTCGGGAGTCCCCGCAGGAACGTCGCGACCACCCGGCCGGGGAGCTCCCGGCCGGCATAGGGGCTGTTGCGGCTGCGGCTGGCCAGCGCGGCGGGGTCGACCGTCGCGCGGGCCGCCGGGTCCACCAGGACCAGGTTCGCGGGCTCGCCGACGGCCAGCGGGCGGCCCTGCGACCGGATGCCCAGCCCGTCCAGCCGGCCGATGGCTGCCGGGCGCACCGACATGCGGTCGGCGACACCGGCCCAGTCCAGGCGGCCCGGCTCGACCATCGTCTCGATGACCACCGAGAGCGCCTGCTCCAGCCCGAGCATGCCGGGCCGGGCCTGCGCCCACTCGCTCTCCTTGTCCTCCACCGCGTGCGGCGCGTGGTCGGTGCCGACGGCGTCGATCGTGCCGTCGGCCAGGCCCGCCCGGAGCGCCTCGACGTCGGCATCGGTCCGCAGCGGCGGGTTGACCTTGAACACCGGGTCGTAGGACTCCGCGCAGGCGTCGGTCAGGAGAAGGTGGTGCGGGGTCACCTCGGCGGTCACCTGGACGCCGCGGGACTTCGCCCAGCGCAGGATCTCCACCGAGCCCGCCGTCGAGACGTGGCAGACGTGCAGCCGGGCGCCGACGTGCTCGGCGAGCAGCACGTCGCGGGCGATGATCGCCTCCTCCGCGGCGGCCGGCCAGCCGGTCAGGCCCAGCCGGGCGGAGCGGTCGCCCTCGTGCATCTGCGCGCCGACGGTGAGCCGCGGCTCCTCGGCGTGCTGGGCGACGACGCCGTCGAAGGCCTTCACGTACTCCAGCGCGCGGCGCATGAGCGCGGGATCGGCGACGCAGTGCCCGTCGTCGGAGAAGACCCGCACCCGGGCGGCGGAGTCGGCCATCGCGCCGAGCTCGGCCAGCCGCGTGCCCGCGAGGCCCACGGTCACCGCGCCCACGGGGACGACGTCGACCAGGCCGGCCTCCTGGCCCAGCCGCCAGACCTGCTCGACGACGCCGGCGGTGTCGGCGACCGGGTCGGTGTTGGCCATCGCGTGCACCGCGGTGAAGCCACCCAGCGCGGCGGCACGGCTGCCGGTCTCGACGGTCTCGGCGTCCTCGCGGCCGGGCTCGCGCAGGTGGGTGTGCAGGTCGACCAGGCCGGGCAGCGCGATGAGCCCCGCCGCCCGAACCACCTCGGCGCCGGTCGCGTCGAGCGAGTCGCCGAGAGCGGCGATCCGGCCGTCAGCGATCAGGATGTCCGTGGCGTCGCCGCCGTAGGGCTTGGCGCCCTTGATCAGGTAGTCCGTCATGCGGGCGAGCCTCCGAGCAGCAGGTAGAGCACGGCCATACGGGTCGAGACGCCGTTGGCGACCTGCTCGACGATCGTGGAGCGGGTGGAGTCGGCGACCTCGGCGGCGATCTCCATCCCGCGGTTCATCGGGCCGGGGTGCATGACGACGGCGTCGTCGGGCAGCGCCGCCATCCGGCGGGCGTCCAGGCCGTAGCGTCGGCTGTACTCGCGGGCGCTGGGGAAGAACGAGGCGTTCATCCGCTCCGCCTGCACCCGCAGCATCATCACCACGTCGGACTTCGGGAGCACGGCGTCGAGGTCGTAGGAGATCTCGGCCGGCCAGCTCCCCACGCCCACCGGCAGCAGGGTCGGCGGCGCGATCAGGGTGACCTCGGCGCCCAGGGTGTGCAGCAGGCCGACGTTGGAGCGGGCGACCCGGCTGTGCAGCACGTCGCCGACGATCGCCACCCGCACGCCCTCGAGCCGGCCCAGCCGCTGCCGGATCGTGTAGGCGTCCAGCAGCGCCTGCGTCGGGTGCTCGTGGGTGCCGTCGCCGGCATTCACCACGCTGCCGCGGACCCAGTTCGCCAGCCGGTGCGGCGCCCCCGACGCGGAGTGCCGGACGACGACGGCGTCGGCGCCCATGGCCTCCAGGGTCAGCGCGGTGTCCTTGAGGCTCTCGCCCTTGGAGACGCTGCTGCCCTTGGCGGAGAAGTTGATGACGTCGGCGGAGAGGCGCTTGGCGGCCAGCTCGAAGGAGATCCGGGTGCGGGTGGAGTCCTCGTAGAAGAGGTTCACCACCGTCCGGCCACGCAGCGTCGGGAGCTTCTTGACCTCGCGGCCGGCCAGCGCCTGGTCGATCTGCGCCGCGGTGTCCAGCACCAGCGTCGCGTCGTCCCGGTCGAGGTCCGCGGCCTCCAGCAGATGCCGCTTCACGAGGCCTCCTCGGTGACGCGGACCTCGTCCACGCCGTCGGTCTCGATCAGCCGCACGGACACCTTCTGGGTGCGCGAGGTGGGCAGGTTCTTGCCCACCAGGTCGGCGCGGATCGGCAGCTCGCGGTGCCCGCGGTCGACCAGGACCGCGAGCTGCACGGCCCGGGGCCGGCCCAGGTCGCGCAGCGCGTCGAGCGCGGCGCGCACCGAGCGCCCGGAGTAGAGGACGTCGTCGACGAGGACGACCAGCCGGTCGTCGATCCCGCCGGCCGGCAGCTCCGTGGGCTCCAGCGCCCGGACGCCGTGGCGCCGCAGGTCGTCCCGGTAGAGCGTGATGTCCACCGTGCCGACGTCGACGGCGACGCCGGAGAACGCCTCGATCCGGGCGGCCAGGCGGCGGGCGAGCGGAGCACCCCGGGTGGGGATGCCGACCAGGACCAGGGCGGAGAGCCCGGCCGTGCCGTCGCCGGCGTCGAGGCCGGCTGCGCGCTCGATGAGCTGGTGGGCCATCCGGTCGACCATGCGGGCGACGTCGGCGGCCGAGAGGAGAGGTCCTGCCGACGGGTCGCCGCTGGAGGGCGCCGCGTTCCGGGCAGGCTGGGCAGAGCTGGCCATCAGGCCTCCTTCCCCGCCTCACTGGACGGGTCGTTAAAGGAGTGGGTGGACCTGACCCGACGGTACTGCACGCCCCGATCCGTACCGACTCCGGTGCGGAACCGCAGGTGGGCGGCCCGGCGGATCCGGCGGGGGCCTCGATCGGTTCCGGGATCCCTGCCCGATCCGGGTGTCGCGGGCGGCCGTCGACCAGTACGCTCAGTGACGAACAGCAGCATCCACAGACGACGGACAGTGAGCAGGAACGCGATGAGCACCGACTACTCACGGGCCCTCGGCGCCCGGCTCCGCGCCATCCGCAACCAGCAGGGCCTGTCCCTGCAGGGCGTGGAGGACAAGTCGCACGGCCGCTGGAAGGCAGTCGTCGTCGGCTCCTACGAGCGCGGGGACCGCGCCGTCACCGTGCAGCGGCTCTCCGAGCTGGCCGTCTTCTACGGCGTGCCGGTCTCCGAGCTGCTGCCGGACCCGCGGCCGAGCTCCGCGGTGACCTCCAGCAGCAAGATCGTGCTCAACCTGGAGTCGCTGGGCTCGCTGCCCGCCGACGAGGCCGGCCCCCTGGCGCGGTACGCCTCGACCATCCAGGCGCAGCGGCACGACTACAACGGCAAGGTCCTCTCCATCCGCGCCGAGGACCTCAAGTCGCTGGCGATCATCTACGACATGAGCCCCGACGAGCTCACCTCGCGGCTGATCGAGTGGGGGGTCATCTCCGCCGGCATGGACAGCGTCGTGGGCTTCGGCGGCTCCGACGACGAGGACGAAGAGCTCGACCCGAACTGGGAGCGCCGCCGCTCCCCGCGCTGACCCGCAGCTGCGAGCAGTGAGCGTGAGGGGCCCAGAACGGCAGACGTCCTGGGCCTGTCGCGTTCAGCGCTCCCGCTGGCTGACCCGGCGACTGGCCGCAGCACGCGCCCGGGGCCGTCCACGGGCGGGGCGCCGGCCCTCAGAGCCGTCTCGTGGCGAACAGGGTGGTCCCGTGGAGCGGGTCCACCTCCCTCCGCTCGGACTCGGTGAATCCGACTGTGGCCAGCACCCGGCGCGAGGCGGTGTTCCACTCCCAGACCGTGGCCCACAGGCGTTCGTACCCGGACGATCTCGCCCAGTCCAGAACTGCGAGAGACGCTTCGGTCGCGTATCCCTGACGCCAGACCCGCTGTAGCAACTCGAACGCCAGTTCCGGTTCTCCCGCCGCCCCTCGTCCGCTGTCGACCAACCCGCAGTAGCCGATGACGTCACGAGCCGTCTTCCGCTCGACCGCCAACAACCCGGTCGACGATGGCTGGCTGTCGCGGATCCACTCCTCGAGGTCTGCGACCGTGGGTCGTCCGTCCGCGTCGATCCGGCGGTGCGGCGGCACTCGTGGATCGCGTTCGATCCACAGCTGACGCTGGACGAAAGCCTCGGCCACCCGCCACGGCCTGAGCAGCAGGCGACCCGTCTCGAGCACGACTTCGCGGTCCGGCATCGCTCCACCTGCCATGACGGCAACTCTGGCATGCCGGAGGGTGCATGCCAGCTGCCTCCGGACCACGGGTCGCGAACCTGCGGTGTGTCGGAACGGCCCCCGCCGCCTCGCACTGTGCCAGGGTGCAGCCACCCGCGGCGCAGGGCCTGCGGAGCAGGGAGATCCCATGCCGGCCGTGCAGCTGACCGCGGTGTCCAAGAGCTACCGGCGTCGCGGGCGCCCGCCGCACAAGGCCCTGGACAACCTGGACCTGCTCGTCGAGTCCGGCGGGGTCCACGGGTTCCTGGGCCCCAACGGGTCGGGCAAGACCACCACCATCCGGGTGCTCCTCGGCCTGGTCTCGGCCGACCCCGGAGGTGGTGAGATCCGCCTGCTCGACCAGCCGGTGCCGCAGGGCCTTCCCGACGTCATCGGCTCGGTCGGGGCGCTGGTCGAGACGCCCCTGTTCGTCCCCGGTTTCTCCGGCCGGCTCAACCTGCAGCTCCTCGCCGAGGCGGCCGGGCTGTCCCGCAACCGCGTGGAGGAGTGCCTGGAGCTCGTCGACCTCACCGACCGGGCCGCCGACCGCTTCAAGGGCTACTCCCTCGGCATGAAGCAGCGGCTCGGCATCGCCGCCGCGCTGCTCAAGGCGCCTCGCCTGCTGATCCTCGACGAGCCGAGCAACGGACTGGACCCCGCCGGTATCCGCGACGTCCGCGAGCTGATCCGCCGCCTGGGCCGCGACGGGCACACCACCGTCCTGCTCTCCTCGCACCTGCTGGCCGAGATCCAGCAGGTCTGCGACTCGGTCTCGATCCTGGCCCGGGGGCGATGCGTGGCCTCCGGTCCGGTCGGCGAGGTGCTCGCCAGCCGCGGCTCCGGCGACGTCCTCGTGCAGATCGCCGACCCGACGACGGCCGCCGGGGTGCTGCAGCGTGCCGGCTTCTCGGTCTCCCCCGCCGACGGCGCCCTGATGGTCCACTCGGTGGCCACCCCCAGCGACATCACCCGCGTCCTGGCCGGATCCGGCCTCTACCTCGAGGAGCTGAGACGGGTGACCCCCGACCTGGAGAGCGCCTTCCTGGCCATCACCGGCGACCAGCCGCACGACGGGCCCACCGCGGCCGGGACGCCGGCATGAGCGCCGTCGTCGAGCAGCCGGCGTCCCCGTCGACCGGGTCGGTCCCGCCCCGATCCAGCTTCGGGAGCCTGCTGCGCTCGGAGCTGCACCGCTTCCGCTCGCGCCGGTTCATCCGGCTGATCCTGGCGCTGGCCGTGGTCGGCTGGATCGTCGCCACCGGGATCGCCCTGACCCAGTACGGCAACCCCGGCGCCGACGAGATCGCCCGCGCCGAGCAGCAGATCGACGCCGACATCGCGAACAACGAGCAGTACCGCCAGCAGTGCCTGGAGGACGCCGGCGCGGCCGCGGACACCTCTCCCGAGCAGTTCTGCGGTCCGGAGATGACCCGCGAGGACTTCGAGCTCGCCTGGTACCTGGACACGGCACCGTTCGACTTCGCCGCCAGCGGCTTCGACGGCGCGCTGGTCTTCGCCGGGATGGCCGCGGTGATCGCCGCGCTCGTGGGCGCCACCTGGATCGGCGCGGAGTGGTCGACCCGCTCGCTGGTCGCGCTGCTGTTCTGGGTGCCCCGCCGGATGCAGGTCATGGCCGCCAAGCTCCTGGTCCTCATCGGGGCGGCCACCCTCATCGGGGTGGTGGCGCAGGCGGGCTGGCTGGCGATGTCGGGCATCCTCCGTGCCTTCGTCGGCCGGGACGTCGACCTGCCCGAGGCGTTCTGGAGCGACCTGCTGCAGACCCAGGCCCGCGGGGTGCTGCTCACCGTCATCGCCGCGCTGCTGGCCTTCGGGCTCACCCACCTGGTGCGCAACACCGGCGCGGCCCTGGGTATCGCGTTCGTCTACCTGGTCATCGTGGAGAACCTGGTGCGGGGCTTCCGCCCGCTGTGGCAGCCCTGGCTGCTCAGCCAGAACGCGCTGGCGCTGGTGCAGAACGACGGATCGACGATCACCGTCTGGGGCGACCAGCCGGACGCGAACGGGATGGTGGAGGAGACCGTGTACTACCTCGGCCATCTGCAGGCCGGCGTCTACCTGGGCGTGGTCACCCTCGTCGTGGTGGCCGTCGGAGCCGTCCTGTTCGCCAAGCGCGACCTGCACTGAGCAGGCGGAGCGCACGCAGGCTAGGGGCGCTTCGCGGTCGCAGGAGTGGAGGAGTCGGACGGCATTCGGCGCGTCAGGCGGTGGGGACCTCGGCGGCCAGGATCGCGCCCAGGACGCCGTTGACGTAGCCCGGCGAGTCGTCGGTGGACAGCGTCTTGGCCAGCTCCACCGCCTCGTCGATCACGACGGCGTCGGGCACGTCGTCGGCCCAGAGCAGCTCGTAGACCGCCATGCGCAGGATTGCGCGGTCGACGTCGGGCAACCGGTCGATCGACCAGCCCGAGGCGTGGGTGTCGATCAGGTCGTCGATGCGGCGGGCGTGCTCGTCGAAGCCCTCGACCAGCCGGATCGTGTGCTCGGGCACCGGCGGGTTGCCGTCGGCGACGCGCTCGGCGAGCAGCGCCCGCCGGTCGCGGCTGCGGACGTCGGCCTCGTAGAGGACGTCGACGGCGCGCTTGCGCGCCTTGGTGCGGGCAGCCATCAGCGGGTGCGGGTTCCGCGGAGGGAGCTCAGTTGGCGCGGCCGAGGTACCGGCCGTCCCGCGTGTCGACCTTGAGCTTCTCGCCGGTGGTGATGAACAGCGGGACCTGGATCTCCGCGCCCGTCTCCAGGGTGGCGGGCTTGGTGCCGCCGGTGGAGCGGTCGCCCTGCAGGCCCGGGTCGGTGTGCTGGACCACGAGCTCCAGGGTCACCGGGAGCTCCACGTACAGCGGGACGCCCTCGTTCACCGCGACCATGGCCTCGGTGTTCTCCAGCATGTAGTCCGCGGCGCTGCCGACGGTGGCGGCGGGGACCGTGATCTGGTCGAAGGTGTCGCCGTCCATGAAGACGAAGTCGTCGCCGTCCTTGTACAGGTAGGTCATGTTCCGCTTGTCGACGGTCGCGGTCTCGACCTTCAGACCGGCGTTGAACGTCTTGTCGACGACCTTGCCCGAGAGCACGTTCTTCAGCGTGGTGCGCACGAACGCGCCGCCCTTGCCGGGCTTCACGTGCTGGAAGTCGGTGACGGTCCAGAGCTGGCCGTCCAGCTTGAGGACGATGCCGTTCTTCAGGTCGTTGGTGGTAGCCATCTAGAGAACCAGCAGTTCCTTGCTCGTGAGGGTCAACAACTCGGGCGCGTCGTCCGTGACGATCAGGGTGTCCTCGATCCGGACACCGCCGTGGCCGGGCAGGTAGACGCCCGGCTCCACGGTGACGGCCATACCGGCGGCCAGCGTACCCGCGCCCAGCGGGCCGATGCTGGGCGCCTCGTGGATCTCCAGTCCCACGCCGTGGCCCAGCCCGTGGGTGAAGTGCTCCCCGTGGCCGGCCGCGGTGATGACGTCGCGGGAGGCGGCGTCGACGGCGACGACGTCGGCACCGACCGCCAGCGCCGCCCGTCCGGCCGCCTGCGACTCCGCGACCAGGCCGTAGATCTCCCGCTGCCAGTCCGCGGCCTGCCGCAGCACCACCGTGCGGGTCATGTCGGAGTGGTAGCCCTCGACGGTGGCGCCGAAGTCCAGCTTCAGGAAGTCGCCGTCGCGCAGCACCGTCGCATCGGGCCGGTGGTGCGGGATGGCCGAGTTCGCGCCGGCGGCGACGATCGTCTCGAACGAGGGCGCCTCGGCGCCGAGGGCGAGCATCCGGGCGTCCAGCTCCCGGCCGACCTCCAGCTCGGTCCGTCCCGCGCGGAGGGCGCCCTCCGCGGCGAGCTCGGCCAGCGCCTGGTCGGCGACCGCGCAGGCCCGCCGCAGCGCCTCGATCTCGCCGTCGTCCTTGATCGCCCGCTGCGCCTCGACCGCCCGGCGGATCGACTCCAGCTCCGGCACCGTGCCCCCGGCCGCGGCGTCGTCGAGCACGCGGCCCAGCTGCTCGAGCCCGTCGACGGTCAGCTCGTGGGACTCGAAGCCCAGCCGGCCGGTGCCGGCGCGCACGGCGGCACGGGCCAGTGCGGGCACGGTGCCGCGGTCGACCAGGACCTCCACGTCGGGCACCTGGGCCGCCGCCTGGGTGGTGTACCGGCCATCGGTGCCGAAGAGGTCCGCACCGTCGGTCCGCACCAGCAGCGCGCCGTTGGACCCGGTGAACCCGGTGAGGTACCGGACGTTGAGCAGGTTGGTGACCAGGACGGCGTCCAGGCCCCGCTCGGCGGCAGTCGCCCGCAGCGCGTCGCGGCGTTGCGCCGTGCTGGCCACCCGCCCCGCCACGCTCACCGGTGACCCCGCAGCGACATCCACTGCAGGGCGAGCACGTAGCCCTCGACGCCGAGCCCGGCGATGACGCCGTCGGCCACGGCGGAGACGTAGGAGTGGTGCCGGAACGCCTCGCGCTTGTGGATGTTGCTGATGTGCACCTCCACCAGCGGAGCGTTCAGGGCGGCGAGCGCGTCGTGCAGCGCGATCGACGTGTGCGACCAGGACGCCGGGTTGAGGACGACGGGGTCGCCGGCGTCGGTGGCCTCGTGGATCCACCGGAGCAGCTCGGCCTCGTCGTCGGTCTGGCGCACCCGCACGTCCAGCTCCAGCTCGCGCGCCGTCGTCTCCAGGACGTCCACCAGCTGGGCGTAGGTCGTCGAGCCGTAGATCTCGGGCTCGCGGGTTCCCAGCCGGCCGAGGTTGGCGCCGTTGAGCACCTGGATCGTCATCGGGTTGCTCCTCCACTCGGTGGGGCGGTGGGGTGGGTGGCCGACACTGCGGCCCAGGCGGCGTCGAGCCACGCCTGGTCGGGGTCGGTCAGGATCCGCGGGTTGCCGATGCCGTCGAGGACGACGAAGCGCAGCGTGGCGCCGCGTGCCTTCTTGTCCACGCGCATGACGGCCTGCAGGGCGGCCCAGTCGCCGTCGTAGCGAACCGGCAGCCCCATCTCCGCGATCAGGCTGCGGTGCAGGTCGACCTCCGCGGGCGTCAGCAGCCCGGCCTGCCCGGCCAGCTCGGCCGCGAACACCATGCCAACCGCGACGGCCTCGCCGTGGCGCCAGCCGAAGTCCTCGGTCCGCTCGATCGCGTGGCCCAGCGTGTGCCCGTAGTTGAGGAACTCGCGGACGCCGGTGTCGCGCAGGTCCGCACCCACGGCGTCGGCCTTCACCTGGACGGCGCGGGCGATGAGCTCCTCGGTGTCGCGCCGGCCGGTGGGGTCCTCGGTCAGCAGCCGCAGGATCTCGCCGTCGGCGATGAAGCCGCACTTGACCACCTCGGCCAGGCCCGAGCGGAACTCGGCCTCGGGCAGCCCGGCCAGGGCGTCGGTGTCGGCGAGCACGGCGGCCGGCGGGTGGAACGCCCCGACCAGGTTCTTCCCCGCCGAGGTGTTGATGCCGGTCTTCCCGCCGACGGCGGCGTCGACCATGCCGAGCAGGCTGGTGGGCACCTGCACGACGCGCACGCCCCGCGCCCAGGTGGCGGCGAGGAAGCCGGCCAGGTCGGTCACCGCTCCCCCGCCCAGCCCGACGACGGCGTCGGTGCGGGTGAGCCCGAGCCGGCCGAACTGCTCCCACGCGCCGGCGGCCACCTCGGCGGTCTTGGCCGCCTCGCCGTCCGGCACGACCATGGCCTCGGCGGCCACCCCGGCGGTCTGCAGCGTCTCGACGGCCGCCCCGGCCGCAGCCGTCAGCGGCGGCGCGTGCACCACGACGGCCCGGGCGGTGCCGTCGAGGACCAGCCCCAGGCGCGCCTGCGCGCCCGGGCCGATCAGCACCTCGTAGGGCCGCTCACCGGGCACCTGGACCTGCCTCATCGGGCGTCCCTCCCCTGGATCAGCGCGAGCACGTCGGCGACGACGTCGTCGGTGGTCCGGTCGCTGGTCGACACCGTGCCGGTGGCGACCTCGCGGTACAGCGGGGCGCGGTCCTCGAGCATGGTGCGCAGCATGGCCCGGGGGTTGATCGCCAGCAGCGGCCGGTCCCGGGAGAGGCCGACGCGCTTGGCCGCGGAGTGCAGGTCGACGTCCAGCCACACCACCAGCCCGCCGGCCCGGCCGTGGGCGACGAGCAGCTCCCGGGTGGCCGGGTCGATGACCGCCCCGCCGCCGAGCGCCAGCACGCCGTCGTGCTCGTCGAGCCCGCGGGCCACCGCCGCCCGCTCCAGCGCGCGGAAGTGCGGCTCCCCGTGCTGGACGAACAGATCGGCCACGGTGGTGCCGGTCTGCTCCTCGACGTCCCGGTCGGTGTCCCGGAACCCGGCGCCCAGAGCGGTGGCGACCGCCGTCCCCACCGTCGTCTTGCCCGACGCCGGGGGGCCGACCAGCACCAGCACCGGACCGGTTCCCGGAGGTGTCACCGGAGCGGGAGGGCGTCGAGGTAGGCCTGGGCGTTGCGCCGGGTCTCGGCCACCGAGTCGCCGCCGAACTTCTCCAGGACGGCGTCCGCGAGCACCAGCGCCACCATCGCCTCCATGACCACCGAGCCGCGGGGCACCGCGCAGGCGTCGCTGCGCTGGTTGATGGCGACCGCGGGCTCCAGCGTCGCGGTGTCGATGGTGGCCAGCGCCCGGGGCACCGTGGAGATCGGCTTCATCGCCGCCCGCACCCGCAGCACCTCTCCGTTGGTCATGCCGCCCTCGATGCCGCCGGCGCGATCGGTGCGCCGCTGCACCCGGCCCTCGGTCAGGTCGATCTCGTCGTGGGCGACCGAACCGCGGCGCCGGGCGGTCTCCAGCCCGTCACCGACCTCGACCGCCTTCACCGACTGCACGCCCATGAGGGCGCCGGCCAGGCGGGAGTCCAGCCGCCGGTCCCAGTGCACGTGGCTGCCCAGCCCCGGCGGCAGGCCGTGGACGACGACCTCGATGACGCCGCCGAGGGTGTCACCGTTCTTCCGGACGTCGTCGATCTCGGCGACCATCGCCGCACTCGTGGCGGGGTCGGCGCAGCGCACCGGGTCCTCGTCGAGAGCCGGGTTGGCGTCGGGGCCCGGCACGAGGCCGTCGGGCGCGGTGACCGGGCCGATGGCGACGACGTGGCTCACAACGGAGACGCCGAGCGCCTGGTGCAGGAACGCCTGCGCGATCGCGCCCAGCGCCACGCGGGCCGCGGTCTCGCGGGCGCTGGCCCGCTCGAGCACCGGACGGGCGTCGTCGAAGCCGTACTTCTGCATGCCCGCCAGGTCCGCGTGACCCGGCCGTGGGCGGGTCAGCGGCGCATTGCGGGCCTGGCCCTCGAGCACCTCGGCGTCCACCGGGTCGGCCGACATGACCGTCGACCACTTGGGCCACTCGGTGTTGCCCACCTGCACGGCGATCGGCCCGCCCTGGGTGCGGCCGTGCCGGATCCCGCCGGTGAGGGTGACCTCGTCCTGCTCGAAGGACATCCGGGCGCCCCGCCCGTGCCCCAGCCGGCGGCGGGCCAGCTCGCGGTCGAGATCGGCCGTCTGCACCTCGACGCCGGCGGGCAGGCCCTCCAGGATCGCGGTGAGCTGCTGACCGTGCGATTCCCCTGCGGTCAACCAGCGCAACATGCGCGCGATTCTGCCAGTACGGGCGCCGCCTCCCCCGCGCGCCATCCGGTCAGCCGGGCGGGACCGCGCCCAGCGCGAGGGCCAGCACGGCGCCGGCCAGCAGCGGCGGGCCGAACGGGATCGCGGTCCGCCAGCCGGCCCGGCGGGTGACCAGCAGCAGGACCGAGACGAGAGCCCCGGTGAGCAGACCGAGGAAGACCCCGGCCATCAGCACGCCCCAGCCGAACCAGCCGAGCAGGAGACCCAGGAGCCCGAGCAGCTTGACGTCGCCCAGGCCGAGACCCTGCGGCGAGACGAGCCAGCCCAGCCCTCCGGCGAGCAACGCGGCCGCGCCGGCCGCACCGGCGGTGAGCAGCGCGCCCCAGGTGCCGTGCACCACGGCGTCGGCCAGCAACGCGGTGGAGCACACGAGGTAGGCGGGGTAGGTGACCCGGTCCGGCAGCCGGTGGCTCAGCAGGTCGGTCGCTCCCAGCACCACCGCGGCCCCGGCCGCCCAGGCCAGTGCTCCGGTGGCCGGCCGCAGGCCGGTCAGCTCCGCCGCGCCGGCGAGCAGCGCGGCGAGGGCGGCGGCCATGACGCCGGTGCGCAGCGGGGTGGGCAGCACCGCGTCGTCCCGGGTGGCCAGCCGGACGGCGACCCGCGCCAGCCACGGCCCCAGCACCACGGCGACCACCAGCACCCCGACGGCCAGCACCGGCCGGGACGGCTCCACCGGGCGGCCCGCTCAGCGCACGGCGAGCGCGGCGTCCAGGGCGCGGCGCATCTCCGCGATGGGCGCCGGGAAGCCGGTCATCAGCTCGACCTGCACGGTGGCCTGCCAGAACAGCACCTCGGCGCCGCCGATCACCGTCCCGCCGGCCGCGGTGACCCGCTCGGCCAGCGGCGTCGGCCAGGGGGCGTAGAGCACGTCGAGCACGGTCTGCCCCGGGCGCCAGGGCAGGGCGCTGACCGCGGGCTGGCCGGCCACCGGCACGGTGCTGACCACCACCGGCGCCTCGACCGCCGTCTCACCGAGCCGCGAGACGGTCACCGGGACCTGGAGGACGTCGAGCACGCGGACGAGGTCGGCGGCCCGCGCCGGCTCCCGGACGACGACGTCGACGTGCCGGGCCCCCAGGGAGGCCAGCGCGACGGCGGCGGCCGCGGCGGTCCCGCCGGCTCCGAGGACGGCTGCGCGCTCGACCGACTCGACGCCGGCCACCTGCAGTGCGGTGCCGATGCCCGCGACGTCGGTGTTCTCCGCCCGCCAGCCGTCCGGCTCGCGGACGAGGGTGTTGGCCGCGTGCAGCAACCGCGGAAGCGGCTCCACGCGGTCGGCGACGTCCACCGCCGCCTGCTTGCACGGCATGGTGACCGAGAAGCCCCGCCACTCCTCGTCCAGCCCGGCGAGCAGCTCGGGCAGGTCCTCGGGCCCGACGTCCAGGGCGTCGTAGCGCCAGCCGTCGAGCCCGAGCGCCGCGTAGGCCGCACGGTGCAGCAACGGGGACAGCGAGTGCGCGACCGGCCGCCCGAGCACCGCCGCGCGCCCGGGCCCGTCAGCCACCGCAGCCGAGGCCGGCCTCGGCGCACCGCTGCCGCGCGGCCTGGAACTCGGCGTAGTCGGAGGTGAAGAAGTGCTGCCCGTCGGAGCTCTCCAGCACGTAGTACAGGAGATCCCCCGAGCTCGGCTCGAGCGCCGCCTCGAGGCTGGCCTCGCCCGGCGAGCTGATCGGCGTCGGCGGCAGCCCGTCCTGGGTCCTCGTGTTGTACGGGTTGTCCGACTGCAGGTCCGCGACGGTGAGCTCGTTCCCGCTCTTGTCCAGCCCGTAGGCCAGCGTGGCGTCGATGCCCAGCCGGATGCCCTGCTCGAGCCGGTTGTAGATCACCTGCGCCACGTCGGGGCGCTCCTCGTCCAGCCGGGTCTCGGACTGGATCATCGACGCGATCGTCACGATCTCGGCCGGCGTCCGGCCGAGTGCGGCGGCGCGCTCCTCGAGCCGGAGGGTGCCCGCGACCGTGGTGAACTGCTGCACCATCCGGCGCAGGATGTCGGCCGGTGTGTCGTCGGGGTCGAGGTCGTAGGTGGCCGGGAAGAGGTACCCCTCCAGCTGGCCGTTCGCGTAGGGCGGCAGCCCGAGAGCGTCGACGTCCGCCGCGGCGGCCTCCAGCTCCTCGATCGGCCGCCCGGTCTCCGCGGCGACGCGCTCCAGGATCTGCGCGACGGTGAGGCCCTCGGGGATGGTCACCCGGGACACCACCCTGGACCCGTCGTCGAGGATCAGGTCCAGCGCGGCCGCACCACTCATCTGCGAGCGCAGGGCGTAGACGCCGGGCTGGATGCCGGTCGCCTCGGGGCGGCCCTCGGCGGCCTCCACGAAGGGGCGGGTCGAGGCGATGACGTCCTCGTCTACCAGCGTGCGGGCGATGTCGCTGAGGGTGTCGCCCTCCTGGACGCGGACCTCGACGGTGCCGCTGCCCTGACCCGTGTAGTCCTCGGCCGCGGTCAGGCCCAGCAGCGCCTGCACCCCGAGGACGATGCCCACGACCAGCCCGCCGAGCACGAGCAGGCTGAGCAGCACGGCCCAGGGACGGCGACTCCGACGGCGCCCACCGCGCCGGTCGTAGGGCGCCAGCGGAATAGCGCCACCGCGGTCGTCCCCGTGGTCGTCCGGGTGCCCCATCTCCTCGAGGCGGCCGGTGTCGTCCAGCCCCAGCTCGTCGTCGGCGTGCCCGGCGTCGAGGCGTTCGTCGTCGATGTGCTCGTCGTGGACGTGCTCGTCGTCGAGGCCGGAGGTGCCACCCGCGTCGGGCGTGCCGCCACCGGTGTCCGCCCCGCGGGACCGGCGGCCCCACCGGCGCCGGCGGGGGGCGTCGTCCTCGACGTGCGCGCCGATGACGTCCAGGCCGCCGGTGCGGTCCCAGGACTCCGTGTCGCCCTCGGCCGGGTGGTGCTCGTCGTCGTGGGCGTCGTCGTACGCGTCCGCCGCCGGACCGACGGGGTGGGCGGCGACCGTCGCGTCGTCGTCGGCCGGGCCGTCCGTGCGCGGCTGGAGCCGGTCCCACACCCCCGAGGGCATCGGCGGGAGCGGACCGGACGGGTGCTGCCCCTCGGGGCGCTCGGGGCGCTGGGGGTCGGGGCGCTGGGCGTCGCCGGAGGCGGCGGGGACGTCGCCGCCCCCCTGCCGGGCGCTCGGGTGATCGGGGTGGTCGGGGTGGCCGTAGGACCACCACGCGGGCTCGGGCAGCGGCCCGGTGTGGTCGTGGCGTCGGTCCACCGCACCCGGCACGGGAGGGAACCCGCCGGTCGGGGGGCCGGTGCCGGCCCACGGCTCGAACCGGGGCCGCGCGGGCCCGCCGGCACCGGGCCCCGGACCGAAGCCGACGGGTGGCACGCCGGGAACACCCGGGACGGGCGGCGGACCGCCGGCGTTCCAGGGGGAGGACGGGAATCCGCCGGTGCCGTCGCCGGCGGAGTGTCGTCCCCGCCGGCCCGGGCCACCGGGGTCGGTCACGACCGTGCCCGCCGGCTGTCCAGGTACTGCTGCAGGATGACCACGGCAGCGGCCTGGTCGATGACGGAGCGCTGATTGCGGCTGTCGATGCCGCCCTGGCGCAGGTGCGCTGCTGCGGTCACGGTCGAGAGCCTTTCGTCGATCAGGTACACCGGCACGTCCGAGATCCGGTCAGCCAGCGCCTGAGAGTAGGCGGACGCATCGTCGGCGGAGGCGCCCGACGCACCTGACAGATGCCTCGGCTCCCCCACCACCACCTCGGTCACCTCGTGTTCCGCCACGAGCGCGGCGAGGCGATCCAGGTCGGCTCCGTCCTTGGCCCGACGGAGCGTCTCCAGCGGGCTGGCCAGCGTGCCGGTGGGGTCGGACAGCGCCAACCCCACCCGCACGGTGCCCACGTCGACGCCGAGCACGCGGCCGGTGGCGCCGCCGCCGGCAGCCGGCCTCGGCGGCACCTTGAGGTGCGCCGGCCAGCCCCCGGACAGGTCGATCTCGCTGGTCTCGTTCGACACCGGCGGGAACCCCTGGCTGAGGTCGATCTCCGTCGTCGGGTGGTGGGTCGGCTGACCCGGTGCCTGCCGTGGCCGGGCGGGCGGGACGGCGGGCAGCTCGCGCCGCCGGCTGCCGACCGGACCGGTGTCGTCGGGGTTGTAGTCGGAACCGTTGTCCTCGGTCGTGGGCACGGTGCTCACCTCCCAGTGGCGGTCGCAACCGCCTGTTCGCCGGCCTGCAGCGCAGCGGGGATGCCCGCCGCGTCGGTGCCGCCCCCCTGGGCGACGTCGGCCTTTCCGCCACCTCGACCGCCGACGGGACCCGCCGCGGCCTTCAACACGTCGTTGGCCGACAGCCCCTGCGCCAGGGCGGCCGGGTTGAGCGCCGCCACGAGGGCCACCTTGCCACCTGACTCCGAGGCCAGCAGCACGACCGCGGGGCGCTCGCCCAGCCGGCCGCGGACGTCGAGCGCCAGGGTGCGCAGGTCGCCCCCGCCGAGCCCCGCAGGCGCGCCGGTGACCACCGCGACACCGCCCACGTCGCGCGCGGCGCCGGCGAGCTGGCCGGCGGCCGCCAGTGTCTGCTGGCTGCGCAGCTCCGCCAGCTCCCGGTCGACGTCGCGCAGGCGCGAGAGCATGCCGCCGACCCGCTCGACCAGCCCGTCCTGCGGGGTCTTGAGCAGCTCGGCCAGCTGGCGGACCAGGTCCCGCTCGCGGGCGAGGTAGCGGAAGCCCTCCAGGCCCACCACCGCCTCGACGCGGCGCGAGCCGGACCCGACCGAGGACTCACCGGTCAGGGCCAGCGTGCCGATCTGCGCGCTGCCCCGCACGTGCGTGCCACCGCAGAGCTCGCGCGACCAGGGGCCGCCGATCTCCACGACGCGCACCTGCTCGCCGTAGGTCTCGCCGAACAGCGCCAGCGCGCCGAAGGCCCGGGCCTCCGGCAGCGTCATCCACGAGGCCGACACGGCGTGGTCCGCCCGGACGGCGACGTTGGCGACGTCCTCGATGTCGGTCCGCTGCTGCGCGGTCAGCGCCCCCTGCCAGGCGAAGTCCAGCCGCAGGTAGCCCGGGCGGTTGTACGACCCCGACTGCAGCGCCTGCGGGCCGAGCACCTGCCGCAGGGCGGCGTGCACCACGTGCGTGCCCGAGTGGGCCTGGCAGGCGGACAGCCGCCACTCGCGGTCGACCTCGGCGATGAGCTCGGCACCCTCGCGCAGTTCGCCCTCCAGCACCCGCACCTGGTGGGCCACCAGCCCCTTCACCGGGCGCTGCACGTCGATGACCTCGGCGCGGCCGCCGTCCCAAATCAGGATGCCGGCGTCGGCCACCTGCCCACCGGACTCGGCGTAGAAGGGCGTCCGGTCGAGCACCACGCGGGTGATCTCGCCCGGGCCGACCGGCCGCGGCGCGACGTCGTCGTCCCCCTCGGCGACGACGCCGAGGACCCGGGAGTCGGTGCGCAGCGTCTCGTAGGCCTGCCAGTCGGTGGGGCCGTGCTCGGCCAGCAGCCGGCGGTAGGCCAGGACGTCGACCGAGCCGGTGCGCTTGGCGCGGGCGTCGGCGCGGGCGCGGTCGCGCTGCTCGGTCATGAGCGCGCGGAAGCCCTCCTCGTCGACGGTCACGCCCTGCTCGGCGGCCATCTCGAGGGTGACGTCGATCGGGAAGCCGTAGGTGTCGTGCAGGGAGAACGCCTGGTCGCCGGAGAGCTTCGGCGCGCCCCCCTCCTTGGCCTTCGCGACGGCGGTGTCGAACAGCGCCGTCCCGGAGGTCAGCGTGCGGCGGAACGCCTCTTCCTCGGCGTAGGCGACCGAGGAGATGCGGGCGAAGTCGGCGGCGAGCTCCGGGTAGCTGGCGCTCATGGCGTCGCGGGAGACCGGCAGCAGCTCCGGCAGCGAGGCGTCCTCGACCCCCAGCAGCTTCATCGATCGGACGGCGCGGCGCAGCAGCCGGCGCAGGATGTAGCCGCGCCCCTCGTTGCCGGGCGTGACGCCGTCGCCGATGAGCATGAGCCCGCTGCGCACGTGGTCGGCGACCACGCGCAGCCGCACGTCGGCGTCCCGGTCCTTGCCGTACGTGACGCCGGCCAGCTCGGCGGCGCGGCGCAGGACCGGGGCGACCTCGTCGATCTCGTACATGTTGTCGACGCCCTGGAGCAGGAAGGCCACCCGCTCCAGGCCCATGCCGGTGTCGATGTTCTTGTTGGGGAGCTCGCCGACGACCGTGAACTCCTCCTTGCTGCGCACGTCGGTGAGCTCGTACTGCATGAAGACCAGGTTCCAGATCTCCAGGAACCGGTCACCGGCCGTGTCGACCAGCGGGCCGCCGTCGGGGCCGAACTGCGGACCCCGGTCGAAGTAGATCTCCGAGCACGGGCCGCCGGGGCCGGCCGCCCCGGTGTGCCAGTAGTTGTCCTTCTTGCCCAGCCGCTGGATGCGCTCGACCGGCAGACCCGCAATGCGCCCCCAGGCCTCGGCGGCCTCGTCGTCGTCCAGGTAGACGGTCACCCAGAGCCGCTCGGGGTCGAAGCCCAGGCCGCCGTCGGCGACCGGCCCGGTGAGCAGCTCCCAGGCGTGCTGGATCGCGCCTTCCTTGAAGTAGTCGCCGAAGGAGAAGTTGCCGTTCATCTGGAAGAACGTGCCGTGGCGGGTGGTCTTGCCCACCTCCTCGATGTCGAGGGTGCGCACGCACTTCTGCACGCTCGTGGCCCGCGGGAACGGCGCGGGCTCGCGGCCGGTCAGGTACGGGATGAACGGCACCATGCCGGCCACGGTGAACAGCAGCGAGGGGTCCGGCGACACCAGCGACGCGCTGGGGACGACGGTGTGGCCGCGCGTGGCGAAGTGCTCCAGGAAGCGGCGGCGGATCTCGGCGGTCTGCATCAGTTCTTCTCGGTCTCGGCGGACTGGGCCGGGCGGGAGGGACGGGGTCCCGGCGGGCGGTTCAGGATCGGGAGGCGTGCGACCCGCCACGACCGGGCAGCTGCACCTGGTCGCCGGCCGGCAGCGGGGCGTCCAGGCCCGTGCCCGTGCGCAGCTCCTGCTCGCGCTCGGACATCGCCTCGCGGACGTCGGCGCCGAAGTCGCCGATGGCGTCGGCCAGGTCGCGCAGCCCCTCGGCGATCGACGCACCGACGCCCGCGGGCGTCAGCTTCTCGGCGGCGCGGCTCAGCTTGCGGACGACGAGCGCGCCGATGGTGATGCCCATGGCGAGCCAGAACAGCCGGCGCATCAGAGGGCCCGCCGGGCGGCACGACGGGCGCGGCGCGCCTCCTTGTCACGGCGCGCGGCGTCGGCGATCGCCTCGCCCTCGCGCTTCTTCCGCGTGGCGCTGCGGACGCCGTAGGAGAACGCGGCGACCTTGATCAGCGGGCTGCCGAGGGTGGCGGCGACGACGCTGGTCAGGGCGGCGACGTTGCTGGAGACGTTGGCGGCGTTGCCCGTGATGTCGTCGACCCGCTCGAGGTTGCTGTTCACGTGGGTCACCGTGGTGCTGGCCTGGGTCAGGATCGGCGCGCTCTGCTCGCGGACCTGCCGGATCGTCAGCGTCGTCTCGTCGAGCGTGCGGCCGAGCTTGAGCAGCGGGACGGCGACCAGCACCACCAGCAGCACCAACGCACCGGCTGCGACCAGCCCGGCGATCTCTCCTGCGGACACACGTGCTCCTGTTCTGAGGGTCTCGGCGACCGGCTGCGCGACCGGCGCTGCCGGGCGGTCCCGGCTCCGCCCGGAGTCGTCACAGTAGTCGCGGGTGCGGTCGGTCCGTTCCGCGTCCCCGCTCCTCATCGGCAGTTCCGTCAGCGGCTGCGCCGCACGATGGCCCGCAGCTTCGTCAGCCGCTCGCCCAGCCTCGCCTCGGCCCCCCGGCCGGTGGGCCGGTAGTAGTCCCTCCCGACCAGGGCGTCCGGCGGATACTGCTGCGGGACGACGCCGTCGGGGTGGCTGTGCGGGTAGACGTAGGTCTGGGCGTGGCCGAGCTTCTTCGCACCGGCGTAGTGCCCGTCGCGCAGCCCGGGCGGCACCGGGCCTGCCAGGCCCTTCCGCACGTCGGCCACCGACTCCCCCATCGCCTTGGTGACGGCGTCGGACTTCGGGGCGGTGGCCAGGTGGACGACGGCCTGCGCGAGCGGGAAGTGCCCCTCGGGCATCCCGATCATCTGCACGGCCTGCATCGCCGCCACCGCGAGCGGCAGCGCGGTCGGGTCGGCCATGCCGATGTCCTCGCTGGCGGAGATGACCAGCCGGCGGGCGATGAAGCGGGGGTCCTCCCCCGCCTCCACCATGCGGGCGAGGTAGTGGAGCGCGGCGTCGACGTCGCTGCCGCGGATGCTCTTGATCAGAGCGCTGGCGACGTCGTAGTGCTGGTCGCCCTGGCGGTCGTAGCGCACCGCGGCCTGGGCGACCGCCGTCTCCAGCGTGGCCAGGTCGATCTCGGCCGAGCCGACCGCCTTCGCCGCTCCGGCGCCGGACTCCAGGGCGGTGAGCGCCTTGCGGCCGTCGCCGCCGGCGATGCGGACCAGGTGCTCCTCGGCCTCGGAGCTCAGCGTGACGGCGCCGTCGAGGCCGCGGTCGCTGGTGAGCGCCCGGTGCAGCAGCATGCGGACGTCGTCGTCCTCCAGCGGCTGCAGCGCCAGCACCAGGCTGCGAGACAGCAGCGGGCTGACCACGGAGAAGAAGGGGTTCTCGGTGGTGGCCGCGATGAGGCTCACGATCCGGTCCTCGACCGCCGACAGCAGGCTGTCCTGCTGGGTCTTGGAGAAGCGGTGCACCTCGTCGATGAACAGCACGGTGCGGCGGCCCGAGAAGGTCAGCTCGCGCTTGGCGCTCTGGATGACCGCGCGGACCTCCTTCACCCCGGAGTCCAGCGCGGAGAGTTGGACGAACTGGCGCTTGGTGGCCAGGGAGATGACGTGGGCCAGGGTGGTCTTGCCGGTGCCGGGCGGGCCGTAGAGCACCAGCGACATCGGCTCGTCGGACTCGACCAGCCGGCGCAGTGGGGCGCGCGGACCGAGCAGGTGCTGCTGGCCGACGACCTCGTCCAGCGCGCGCGGTCGCATGCGCACCGCGAGCGGGGCACCCGGGTCGAGGACCGGCGCGCCGTCCTCGTCCGGTGCGGGGTCGAACAGCGATGTCACGGCGTCCTCGGTTCGGTACCGCGGCGCGCTCCGCTCCTCGCTCGTTCCTCGCTGCGATGCTCACCCGCCTGTCCGCTCACGGTTGCGACGCTACCCGCGGGGCACGACATGGCCCGTGCAGCAGCGACGCATCGGGGACGTGACGGTCAGCGCCATCGGGCTGGGCGCGATGCCCCTGTCGACCAAGGAGCCACGGCCCTCCCGCGAGGAGGCGATCGGCGTCGTCCACGCCGCCCTGGACGCCGGGGTGACGCTCGTCGACACGGCCGACGCCTACTCCCGCGACGAGGCGGAGTTCGGGCACAACGAGTCGCTGGTCGCCGAGGCGCTGGCCTCCTACGGCCCGGGCGCCGCCGACGTGCTGGTCGCCACCAAGGGTGGGCACACCCGGTCGGGCACCGCGTGGGAGCTGGACGGCTCGCCGGACCACCTGCGCCGGGCGTGCGAGGCGTCGCTGCGCCGGCTCGGCGTGGACGCGATCGGCCTGTACCAGTACCACCGCCCCGACCCGGGGACGCCGTGGGAGGACTCGATGGGCGCCCTGCGCGCGCTGGCCGACGACGGTCTGGTGCGGATGGTCGGGGTGTCCAACGCCGACATCGCGCAGATCGACGCCGCCCGCGCCATCGTCGGCGACGCCTTCGTCAGCGTGCAGAACCAGTTCTCGCCCGGCTGGCGGTCCTCGGCCGGGGAACTGGCGCACTGCGCGGCACACGGACTGGCGTTCCTCCCGTGGAGCCCGTTCGGCGGGGTGGGCGCGGCCGGCTCGTTGGACACGTCGGCGCCGGCGTTCGCCGAGGTGGCCGCGGAGCTGGGCGTCTCGGTGTACCGGGTGGCGCTGGCGTGGCACCTCGCGCAGGCCGACGTCGTCGTCCCCATCCCCGGCGCCTCACGCGCGGCGTCGATCCAGGACTCGGCCGCCGCCGCCGACCTGACACTGACCCCCGACCAGCTCGCCCGCCTGGACGCCGGCTGACCCACCCCGCCGCGCCCCCTCCTCTGCCACCTCCTCCGCCGACCCCTCCGAGTTGATCATCGTCTGAGTGCGCGCCTCGTCGGCGTGCCCGCGACGGCTCGCCTGCCAAACGGGCTCGTAGACGATGATCAACACGCGGCGGCGGTGGCTCCACAGCCGCGGAGTCCTTCCACAGATCGCCGGCCGGGAGGCCGTCCCGCCCTCGGCGCCCACAGCCTCCGGGCATGGACGGCATCCCGCTCGACCCCGGGTACACCTGGATCGAGGCGCGTGCGCGAGGCGTGACGCGCCGGCAGATCCACGCCGACGGGGTCCCGCTCTCGCGCGGGCTCTACCTCTCCTCGGCCGTGGAACCGGAACTCGAGGTCCGTTGCCGCGCGTGGGCGAAGGTGCTCCCGGAGGACGCCGCCTTCGCACTGGGGACCGCCGCCGTCCTGCTCGGTGCGTCCGACGCCGAGCCGCGGACGGTCCACGTCGTCATGACGCCGCGCCGCGTCCTGCCGCAGCGTCCCGGGCTGACGGTGCATGCGCGCCGGCTGAGCCGGGACGACGTCGTCGAGCACGCCGGTCTGCGCGTCACCTCGGGAGCGCAGACGTTCCTGGACCTGGCGTCCGTCCTCCTCCCCGAGGACCTCCTCGTGGTGGGCGATGCGCTGATGCGGCTCGGCCGACTGGAACCGGGGACGCTGGCCCGCCGGCTGGCTCGCGCCGATCGCGTGCGGGGCGTCGTGCGCGCCAGGCGGTGGGCACCGCTGCTCAGCGGACAGGCAGGCTCTCCTCGCGAGAGCCTGATGCGCTACTGGCTGCTGAGCAGCGACCTGCCCGCGCCGGAGGTGCAGCTCCCGATCGTGGACCTCCGTGGGCGGGTGGTGGCACATGCCGACCTGGGATACGCGCGCTGGAAGGTGGCGCTGGAGTACGAGGGGCGCCAGCACGCGTCGGTGGACCAGTTCAGGCGGGACGTGGATCGCTACTCCCTCATGGCCGCCGACGACTGGCTGGTGCTCCGGTTCGCCGCCGGCCATGGCCCGTACGCCGTCGTCCAGCGCACCCGCCGGGCGCTGCTCCACCGCGGCTGGACGCCCGACCCGCGTTGATCATCGTCCTGGTGTCCGGAATGCGGTCGTGGACGAGTCGACGCGCCGCATGCACGGCTACACGGACGATGATCAACTACGGAAGGCGCGCGAGGCGGGCCAGTGGGCAATCGTCAGCGGGCGAGGACGTCCTTCAGCGCGGCGAGCACGAGGGCGACCTTGCCGGGTGCGGCGTTGGGGCCCATGAGGCCGATCCGCCACACCGACGCCGCGTAGGCACCCGCGCCCGCCCCGATCTCCAGGTCGTAGCGGTCGAGCAGCTCGGCACGGACCGCGGCCGAGTCGACGCCGTCGGGCACCTTGACCGTCGTGAGCTCGGGCAGCCGGGAACCCTCGGCGGCGAACAGCTCCAGCCCCAGCTCGGCCAGCCCGGCGTGCAGCATGCGGCCGGCCTCCGCGTGCCGGGCGTGGACGGCGTCCAGCCCCTCCTCGAGGATCCGGCCCAGCCCCGCGTGCAGCGACACGACCATCCCGGTCGGCGCGGTGTGGTGATAGGTGCGCCCGGACCCCGCCGCCTCGCCCGCGTAGCCACCGAGCAGCCCGAGGTCGAGGTACCAGCTCTGCGGCTTCTCGATCCGCCGCTCCCACGCCCGGTCGTTGATGGTGAACGGCGCCAGCCCCGGCGGGACGCCCAGGCACTTCTGCGACCCGGAGTAGGCGAGGTCCACGCCCCACTCGTCCAGCCGCACCGGGACGCCGCCCAGCGAGGTCACGCAGTCGGCGAGCAGCAGCGCGTCGCCCTTGCCGGCCGCGAGGGGCTCCAGGTCGGAGAGCACGCCGGTGGAGGTCTCGGCGTGCACCGCGGCGATCAGCTTCGGCGCCGGGTGCGCCTCGAGCACCCGGGAGGCGTCGACCGGCCGCCCCCACTCGTGCTCGACGGCGACCACCTCGGCACCGCAGCGCGTGGCCACCTCCACCATGCGCTGCCCGAACAGCCCGTTCACCGCCACGACGACGACGTCGCCCGGGCCCACGGTGTTGACGAACGCCGCCTCCATGCCCGCCGAGCCGGTGGCCGACAGCGGCAGGGTGCGCCGGTTCGCCGTCCCGAAGACCTGCCGCAGCCGCTCGGAGGTCTCGTCGAGCACCTGGAGGAACAGCGGGTCCAGGTGCCCGAGCAGCGGGAGGCCCAGCGCGGCCTGCGCCTCCGGGTAGGGGTTGGAGGGGCCGGGGCCGAGCAGGGTGCGGGCGCGCAGGGTCATGGCGGTCGGGCTCCCGGAGCTACTTCGTGGGATCGGTCGGGCCGGGCGCTCCGGGCTCGCCGGACAGCGCCGGCTCCTCCGGCTGCGCGTCGATGCCGGCCTCGGTGCGCTGGGCGTCGCTGATCGGCGTCGGCGCCCCGGTCAGCGGGTCGAACCCCGCGCCCGTCTTCGGGAACGCGATGACCTCGCGGATCGAGTCGACGCCGGTGAGCAGCGCGGTGAGCCGGTCCCAGCCGAGCGCCGCACCCGCGTGCGGCGGCGGCCCGTAGGCGAAGGCCTCGAGGAAGAACCCGAACCGCTCGCGGGCCTCTTCGCGCGACATCCCCAGGGTCTCGAACACCCGCTCCTGCAGCGCGGCGTCGTGGATACGCACCGAGCCGCTCATCACCTCGTTGCCGTTGATGACCATGTCGTAGGCGTCCGACAGCGCCGCGCCCTTGTCCTCGGCGAAGCCGTCCCGCCACTCCGGCGTGGGCGAGGTGAAGGGGTGGTGCATGAAGGTCCAGTTGCCGTCCTCGGTCTCCTCGAACATCGGGAAGTCGACGACGAACAGGAACGACCAGGTGCCGGGCTCGATGAGCTCCAGCCGCTTGGCGATCTCGTTGCGGGCGGCGCCCAGCAGCTCCTGCGAGGTACGACGCCCGCCCGCGGCGAAGAAGACGCAGTCGCCGGGCTTCGCACCCACCGCAGCGACCAGTCCCTCGCGCTCGGCGTCGGAGATGTTCTTCGCCACCGGGCCACCGAGGGCGCCGTCGTCGGCGATCGTCACGTAGGCCAGTCCCCGGGCGCCACGCGACTTCGCCCAGTCCTGCCACGCGTCGAAGGCCCGGCGCGGCTGCGACCCGCCGCCCGGCATGACGACGGCGCCGACGTAGGGCGCCTGGAAGACCCGGAACGGGGTGTCGGCGAAGTAGGAGGTCAGCTCGGTCAGCTCGATGCCGAAGCGCAGGTCGGGCTTGTCGGAGCCGAAGCGGTCCATCGCCTCGCGGTAGGTCATCCGCGGGATCTCGGGCACGTCGTAGGAGGCGAGCTCGCGCCACAGCGCCCGGACGACGTCCTCGGCGACGGCGAGGACGTCGTCGCGCTCCACGAAGCTCATCTCGAAGTCCAACTGGGTGAACTCCGGCTGCCGGTCGGCGCGGAAGTCCTCGTCCCGGAAGCAGCGGGCGATCTGGTAGTACCGCTCCAGCCCGCCGATCATCAGCAGCTGCTTGAACAGCTGCGGCGACTGCGGCAGCGCGTACCACTTGCCCGGCTGCAGCCGGACGGGGACGACGAAGTCGCGCGCGCCCTCGGGCGTCGAGCGGGTGAGCGACGGCGTCTCCACCTCGGCGAAGCCGTGCTGGTGCATCACCTGGCGGGCGACCCGGCTGACCTCCGAGCGCAGCCGCATGGCCCGCGCAGGGCCCTGCCGGCGCAGGTCGAGGTAGCGGTACTTGTAGCGGACGTCGTCCGAGGCCGCCTGGTCGGTCTCGATCGGGAACGGCAGCGGCGCCGCCGAGGAGAGCACCCGCAGCTCCGAGGTCGCGACCTCGATCTCGCCCGTGGGCAGCTCCGGGTTCTCGTTGCCCTCGGGACGACGGCGCACCTCACCGGTCACGAGCACGCAGTACTCGTTGCGCAGCGCGTGCGCCTCCTCCTCGCGGACGACGACCTGCACGTAACCGGAGGCGTCGCGCAGGTCGAGGAAGACCACGCCACCGTGGTCGCGACGGCGGGCCACCCAGCCGGCGAGGGTGACGGTCGTTCCTGCGTCGGACGCGCGCAGCGTGCCGGCGTCGTGGGTGCGCAGCAAGGGATGTGGCCTCTCGGGGTGGTGGGTGGGAGGGATCGGGTGACGGCGGTGGGGCGGGTCAGGGGCGATGGGGTGGCACTCGGCTACCAGCGGTCGTGCACGTGGGCGCGGATGCGCTCGTCGTACAGCCGCTCGAGGTCGGAGCGCTGGGCGTCGGACAGCGGCGGCAGCGCGGCGGCGGCGACGTTCCCGCGCACCTGCTCGACGTTCCGGGCGCCGGGGATGACGGCGGTGACGCCGGGCTGGTCGATCACCCAGCGCAGCGCGAACGCGCCGGTCGGGGTGTCGCCGGCGATGGCGGCCACCTCTCGGGCGGCGGCGACGCCGACCTCGAAGGGCACCCCGGCGAAGGTCTCGCCGACGTCGAACGCCTCGCCGCCGCGGTTGAAGTTCCGGTGGTCGTCGGCGGCGAACGTCGTCGACTCGTCGTACTTCCCGGTGAGCAGCCCGCTGGCCAGTGGCACCCGGGCCAGCACGCCGACGCCGGCGCGGGCCGCTGCGGGCAGCAGCTCCTCCAGCGGCTTGCGCCGGAAGACGTTGAGGATCACCTGGAGGGTGGCCACGCCCGGGCGCTGCAGCGCGGTCAGGCCCTCGGCGACGGTCTCCACCGAGACGCCGTACGCGGCGATCGCGCCGTCCTCGACGAAGAGGTCCAGCGCGTCGTAGACCCGCTGATCGCTGTAGACCTCGGGTGGCGGGCAGTGCAGCTGCACCAGGTCGAGGGTGTCGACACCGAGGTTGCGACGCGACCGGTCGATCCACGCACGCAGGTTCTCGGGGGTGTACTGCGCGGCCTCGAAGGGGTCGGCGCGCCGGCCGGCCTTGGTCGCGACGAACGGACGTTCCGACCGCGGGGCCAGGGCCTTGCGGATCCGCTCCTCCGAGCGCCCGTCGCCGTAGACGTCGGCGGTGTCGAGCAGGTCCACGCCCGCGTCGAGCGCGGCGTCCAGCACGTCGGCGGCGTCGTCCTCGGAGACGTCGCCCCAGTCGCCGCCCAGCTGCCACGTGCCCAGGCCGACGACGCCGACCTCGGCGCCGGTCCGTCCCAGCGGCCGCCGCTCCATGGAAGTCACGCCCCCACCGTCGCACGCTTCAGCGCGTCGAACAGCTCCGCGACCGGCACCGCGGTCTGCTCGCCGGTGCTCATGTCCTTGAGCTGCCCGACCCCCTCGGCCAGGTCGCGGTCGCCGATGACCAGGACGTGCGAGGCGCCGGAGCGGTCGGCGGCCTTCATCGCGCCCTTGAGCCCGCGGTCGCCGTAGACGGTGTCGGCGGTGACCCCGGCCTGGCGCAGCTGCCCGACCAGGCGGACGGCCAGCCGCTTGGCCTCCGCCCCCAGCGGCACGACGAAGGCCTGCACGCCGGCGCTCGCGCCGACGTCGAGCCCCTCGGCCTGCACCGCGAGCAGGGTGCGGTCGACGCCGACGGCGTAGCCGATGCCCGGCAGGTCCGGGCCGCCGAGCGCCGCCGACAGCCCGGCGTACCCGCCGCCGCCGCCGATCGCCGACTGAGCCCCCAGCCCGGAGTGCACGAACTCGAACGTCGTCTTCGTGTAGTAGTCCAGGCCGCGCACGAGCCGCGGCGCCTCGGTCCAGGCCACGCCGAGGTCGGCGAGGTGCTGGCGGACGGCGTCGTAGTGCGCCCTGGTGGAGTCCGAGAGGTGGTCGACCATGAGCGGGGCGTCGCCGAGCTGCTCCTGCACCTCGGGCCGCTTGTCGTCCAGCACCCGCAGCGGGTTGATCTGCGCGCGCCGGCGGGTCTCCTCGTCCAGGTCGAGCTTCGCCAGGTAGGCGACCAGCAGCTCGCGGTACTGCGGCCGGCAGGTCTCGTCGCCCAGCGAGGTCAGCAGCAGCTCGAAGTCGGTGAGGCCGAGGTCGCGGAAGCCCTGCACGCCCAGCGCCACCACCTCGGCGTCCAGCGCTGGGTCGTCGACGCCGAGGGCCTCGCAGTCGACCTGGGTGAAGTGCCGGTACCGACCTGCCTGCGGGCGCTCGTAGCGGAACGCCGAGCCCACGCTCCAGAGCTTGACCGGCAGCGCGCCGGAGTACAGGCGGTGCTCGATGAAGGCGCGCATCAGGCCCGCCGTGAGCTCCGGGCGCAGGGTCAGCGAGCGGCCACCGCGGTCGTCGAAGGTGTACATCTCCTTCTGCACGACGTCGGTGGACTCCCCCACCCCGCGCGCGAAGACGGCCGTGTCCTCGAACACCGGAGTCTCGATGTAGCCGTACCCGGCCTGCCGCAGCGGCGCGGTGAGCGTGTCGCGGACCGCGAGGAAACGGGCCGAGTCCGGCGGCAGCGTGTCGAAGGTGCCCTTCGGCGCGGCCAGGTCCGCTCTCACAGCCCCCGGCCCTTCGGCTCGGCGGCGGCCTCGGCCAGGTACGGGTTCGTCGCCCGCTCCCGACCGATCGTCGTGGCGGGCCCGTGCCCGGGCAGCACGATCGTCTCGTCGTCCAGCGGCAGGACGACGTCGCGCAGCGAGGTGAGCATCGCGTCCCACGACCCGCCGGGCAGGTCCACCCGGCCCACGGAGCCCGCGAACAGCACGTCGCCGGCGAGCAGTCCGGGGGCGTCCCCCAGGTCGAGGGAGAACATCACCGAGCCCTGGGTGTGCCCGGGCGCGTGCCGGACGGTGAGGTCGACGCCGGCCAGCGACAGCACGGCGCCGTCGTCCAGCGCCTTGACGTCGCCGGGGTCGGGCAGCCGGAGGCCGCCGAGCAGCGGGGCGAGCTGCGGGCCGTGCCAGCGCACCGGGTCCGACAGCATGCCGAAGTCGTCGGGGTGCAGGTAGGCGGGGATGTCGTAGCCGTCGCACACCGGGAGGACGGAGAAGGTGTGGTCGAGGTGGCCGTGGGTGAGCACCACGGCGACCGGCTTGAGCCCGTCGTCGGCCAGCATGCGGGCCAGCGGCTCGACGGCGTCCATGCCGGGATCGACGACGACGCACTCCTGCCCCGGGCCGGACGCGACGGCGTAGCAGTTGGTCCCGAAGGCACCGGCGGGGAACGAGCGGATGAGCACCCGTGCAGGTTACGCGGGCGCCCCCGCGCCGGCGGGCGTGCCAGGGAACGGACAGCTCAGCCACCTAGACTCCGACGTCGACCGCGCCGAGCGGCGCCCGTCCGCCGGGCCGCCGCCCCGCCGAGCAGCCGCCCGTCCGAGGAGTGCCCACCCATGCCCACGAACAAGCAGCGCCGCGAGGCTGCCCAGCGCCACCTGCAGCGGCAGCTGGAGCGCCGTGCCGAGCAGGCCCAGAAGCGGCGCCGCAACCTGGGCATCACCCTCGCCGCGATCGCCGCCGTCGTGGTCGTCGGCGCGGTGCTGCTGTTCACCGGCGTCTTCAGCGGGGACGACGACGACTCGACGGCGTCGGCCGACCCCACCCCGACGGACACGGCGCCCGCGACGGCGAGCCCGGCCGTGGTCAATCCCGACGGCACGGTCACCTGCACCTACGCGCCCGACACCTCGGGCAATCCCAACCTCACCGACGTCGGCACGCCTCCTGCCCCCGAGGCGACGCCGGCCGAGGGCACCAGCACGCTGCTGATGAGCACCGACCAGGGCGACCTGACGCTGACCCTGGACCGCGCGAAGGCCCCCTGCGCCACGGCCAGCTTCACCTACCTCGCGCAGCAGTCGTTCTTCGACGGCAGCACCTGCCACCGGCTGGTCAACCAGCCCAGCTTCGGCGTGCTGCAGTGCGGCGACCCGACCGGCAGCGGCTCCGGTGGCCCGAGCTACAAGTACGCCGAGGAGGTCACGCCCGAGACCACCTACCCGCGCGGCACCATCGCGATGGCCAAGACCGCCGCTCCGGGCTCGACCGGCAGCCAGTTCTTCCTGGTCTTCACCGACACCCAGCTCCCGCCCGAGTACACCGTCGTCGGCACGGTCGACGAGGCCGGGCTGGCGGTGCTGGACGAGGTCGCCGCCGGCGGCATCGAAGGTGTCGGGCCCGAGGGCGACGGCGCTCCGGCCACCCCGGTGACCATCGAGACCCTCTCCGTCGTGGCGTGACGCCGGCCCCGTGACCGGCACCGATTTGTACGCCGGCTTCCCGGAGGGCTTCTTCCGCCGGGACGACGAACGACCCGACGAGCTGTTCTACGGCCCGCCACGGCTGGTCACCCACATCGACGACGGCGCCATCGGCGCCGTGGGGGATCTCTACGCCGAGCTGGGCATCGACGGCTCGGCGCCCCGGCCGCAGCGGGTGCTCGACCTGATGTCCTCGTGGGTCTCGCACTTCCGCACGCCGCCCGCGGAGCTGGTGGTCCTGGGGATGAACGCCGCGGAGCTGGCGGCCAACACCGCGGCCACCGAGCGCGTGGTGCAGGACCTCAACGCCGATCCGCGGCTGCCGCTGCCCGACGAGGACGTCGACGCCGCCGTCTGCTGCGTGTCGATCGACTATCTGACCCGGCCCATCGAGGTGCTCGAGGAGATCGGGCGGGTCCTGCGACCCGACGGCACGCTGGCGATCACCTTCTCCAACCGGTGCTTCCCGACCAAGGCCGTGCGCGGCTGGCTGCTCACCGACGACCAGCAGCACGGAGAGCTGGTCGCCGAGCTGGTGCGTCGCACCCACCGGTTCACCGAGCCCGAGGTCTCGCTGCGCACCCCGGCCGGCCGCGGGGACCCGCTCTACGCGGTGGTGGCCGCCCGCCTGCCCTGACCGGCGCTGTCGCGGAAGCGTCCTCCCTCACCGCGGAGCGTCCTCCCTCTCGGTGCACGGTGAGGGTGGACGCGCTGGGATCAGGTCACCTGATCCCAGCGCGGGAGTCACGTCGCCTGATCCCAACGCGGGGTCAGGCCGTCACGCGCTCCACGTCGAAGACGCCGTCGACGTTGCGGACGGTCTGCAGCACCGCACCGAGGTGGGCAGGATCGGCCAGCTCGAAGGTGAACCGGCTGATGGCCACCCGGTCGCGGCTGGTCTGCACCGAGGCGGACAGGATGTTCACCCGCTCGTCGGCCAGCGCCTTGGTGACGTCGGAGAGCAGCCGGTGCCGGTCCAGCGCCTCCACCTGGATCGCGACGAGGAAGACCGACCCCGGCGCGCTGGCCCACTCGACCTCCACCAGCCGCTCGGGCTTGCGCTGGAGGTCGTCGGCGTTCGTGCAGTCGGTGCGGTGCACGCTCACGCCGCCACCGCGGGTGACGAAGCCCAGCACGCGGTCCCCGGGTACCGGCGTGCAGCACTTGGCGAGCTTCGCCCAGACGTCGGTCATGCCGTGCACGACGATGCCGGGGTCGCCACCCGAGGAGCGGCGGGGCGCCGGCCGGCTCGTGGGGATGGCGGTCTCGGCGATGTCCTCGACCGCACCCTCGGTGCCGCCGAGCGCCGTCATCAGCTTCTCGACCAGCGAGGCCGCGGAGATCTGGTTCTCCCCCACCGCCGCGTACAGGGCGGTGACGTCGGCGTAGCGCAGGTCCTTGGCCAGCGTGCTGAGCGCCTCGCCGCCGAGCAGCCGCTGCAGCGGCAGGCCTGCCTTGCGCATGGCGCGGGTCAGCGCCTCCTTGCCCGCCTCGACCGCGTCCTCGCGCCGCTCCTTGGTGAACCACTGGCGGATCTTCGTGCGCGCCCGCGACGAGCCGACGAAGGACAGCCAGTCCTGGGAGGGCCCCGCCGTCGGCGACTTCGAGGTGAAGATCTCGACGACGTCGCCGTTGGACAGCTTGCGGTCCAGCGAGACCAGGGCGCCGTTCACCCGGGCGCCGATGGTGCGGTAGCCGACCTCGGTGTGCACCGCGAAGGCGAAGTCGACCGGCGTCGACTCCCCCGGCAGGCTCACCACGTCGCCCTTCGGTGTGAAGACGAAGACCTCCTGCGGACCGAGGTCGTAGCGCAGCGTCTCCAGGAACTCGCCGGGCTCCTGCGCCTCGCGCTGCCAGTCCAGGAGCTGGCGCAGCCACAGCATGTCGTCGGGCGAGCCCACCTTGGGTGGGGCACCGAACTCACCGGCGCTTGGCCGGCCGCCGGCCCGTGCGCTCTCCTTGTACTTCCAGTGCGCCGCGATGCCGTAGTCGGCGGTCCGGTGCATGTCGTGGGTGCGGATCTGCAGCTCGACCGGCTTGCCGTGGGGGCCGATCACCGTGGTGTGCAGCGACTGGTACATGTTGAACTTCGGCATGGCCACGAAGTCCTTGAAGCGGCCCGGCAGCGGCTGCCAGTGGGCGTGCATGATGCCCAGCGCGGCGTAGCAGTCGCGCACCGAGTCGACCAGGATCCGGATGCCCACCAGGTCCCAGATGTCGGTGAAGTCGCGGCCGCGCACGATCATCTTCTGGTAGATCGAGTAGTAGTGCTTGGGCCGGCCGGTGACGACCGCCTCGATCTTCGCGGCCTTGAGCTGCTCCTGGACCGTCGTGGTGACCTCGGCCAGGTAGGTGTCCCGGGACGGCGCGCGCTCGGCGACCAGCCGGACGATCTCGTCGTAGCGCTTCGGGTACAGCGTGGCGAACGCGAGGTCCTCGAGCTCCCACTTGATGGTGTTCATCCCGAGCCGGTGGGCCAGCGGGGCGAGGATCTCCAGCGTCTCGCGCGCCTTCTTCTCCTGCTTCTCGGGCGGGAGGAAGCGCAGCGTGCGCATGTTGTGCAGCCGGTCGGCGAGCTTGATGACCAGCACCCGCGGGTCGCGGGCCATGGCGACGATCATCTTGCGGATCGTCTCGGCCTGGGCGGCGTCACCCAGCTTCACCTTGTCGATCTTGGTGACGCCGTCGACGAGGTGGGCCACCTCGGGGCCGAAGTCGGTGGTGATCGAGTCGAGGGTGACGCCGGTGTCCTCGACGGTGTCGTGCAGCAGGGCCGCCACGAGGGTCGTGGTGTCCATCCCGAGGCCGGCGAGGATGGTCGCGACGGCGAGCGGGTGGGTGATGTAGGGGTCGCCGCTCTTGCGTTTCTGGGCGGAGTGTGCGGCCTCGGCCACGTCGTAGGCCCGCTGCAGCAGGACGAGGTCGGCCTTGGGATGGCTCTGCCGGTGCAGTGCGGCCAGCGGCTCCAGGACCGGACGGACGACGGGGCTGCGCTGGCCGGCGACGATCCGGCGGGCCAGCCGGTCGCGGACGCGACGGCGCGGGGTGGCGGGGTCGCCGTCCCCGGGTTCGGCCCCGACGTCGTCCGGGCGGCGCACCGCGGGCCGCTCCGGCAACGGTGGGCGGTGGGCCACCGACGCGGCCCCGTCCGGCGGGGACGGGTCGGTGGTCGTGCCGGGCGTGCCGGGGCGCGCGGGAGCGGCGTCGGCGGCTACGTCGGAGGCCACGGCGACTCCCGCGGGTTCGAGGAGAGGAGGACCCTGACCATGCTAGCCGCGCCGGGCGTGGCGCCGCCGTACACCGGCGGGGCGCCTCCCCCGGTCAGGTGGTCCAGAGGGCGTGCACCGTGTGCGGCGCGACGCGCTCCCGCCCGCCCAGCGCCGCCAGCTCGACGACCACCGAGACGGCGGTGACCACGCCGCCGAGCTGCTCCACGAGGGCGACGGCCGCGGCCAGGGTGCCGCCGGTGGCGAGCACGTCGTCGACCACCAGCACGCGCTGTCCCGGGCGGATCGAGTCGGAGTGCAGCTCCAGCGTCGCGGTGCCGTACTCGAGCACGTAGTCGGCGGCGATCCGCTCGCGGGGCAGCTTCCCGGCCTTGCGGACCAGGACGACACCGACCCCGGCGGACAGCGCGACGGCGGCCGCCAGCAGGAACCCGCGGGCCTCCACGCCGACGACGACGTCGAACGGCGGCCCGGCGTGGTCGGCACCCGCGTCGTCGCCACCGGCCAGGGCCGCGGCCCGCGGATCGCCGTTCTCCGGTGCGGCCAGGCCCGCGACCAGCCGGCGGAAGGCCGGGCCGTCGGCGAACACCGGCGTCAGATCCCGGAACAGCACCCCCGGCTCGGGGTGGTCGGGCACGTCGACGGTCAGCGAGGCGATCAGCTCGTCCAGCGGCTGCTGCACCGACTCCTGGGCGGGGACCGCGCTCACCGGCGCTTCCTGCCCGGTGGGCGGCCCTTGGCGTCGGCACGCTGCGGCCGGGCACCGGGACGCGGCGCGGCGGTGCTCCCGGACGCGTCGGGCCGCACGGAGGACGGCGACTCGATCACGACGTCGGCCTGCACCTCGCCGGGCAGCTCCGCGACAGCGGTACCGCCGCCACCGGCCGGGCGACGACCACGGCGCGCGCTGGCCACCGGCCCCGCCGGGGCGCCTCCCTGCCGCGCCGCGGAGGACCGGCGCGCGAGCACCCGCCGGCGCAGCGCCTGCACCTCGGGCTCGCGGTCCTTGAGGTCGGCCACGATCGGCGTCGCCAGGATGATCGACGAGTACGTGCCGGCGGCCAGGCCCACGAAGAGGACCAGCGCCAGGTCCTTGAGGGTCCCCACGCCCAGCAGCCCGGCCCCGACGAACAGCAGCCCGGCGACCGGCAGCAGCGCGATGACCGAGGTGTTGATCGAGCGCATGAGCGTCTGGTTGACCGCCAGGTTGGCCGCCTCGCTCCACGTCATGCGGGCCGACTTCTCGAGGTCCCTGACGTTCTCGTCGACCTTGTCGAAGACCACCACGGTGTCGTAGAGCGAGAAACCGAGGATCGTGAGGAAGCCGATCACCGTCGCGGGCGACACCTCGAACCCGATGAGCGCGTAGATGCCGGCGGTGACGACGATGTCGTGCACCAGGGCGGCCATCGCGCCGATCGCCATCTTGGGCTGGAAGCGCAGGGCGAGGAACGCCACGACCGCGACCAGGAAGACGGCCAGCGCGATCAGCGCCTGGTTGGTGATGTTCTGGCCCCAGTCGGCGCTCACCGACTCGGGGCTGACCTGGTTGGGCTCCACCCCGGCGGCATCGGCGACGGCCTCCACGACCTCGCGCTCGGCGTCGCTCTCCAGGGCGCCGGTGCGCAGCAGCACGGTGTCGCCACCGACGATCTGCGCCGAGGCCACCTCGGCCCCGGCCTCGCCGGCCGCCTCGCGGATCTCCGCGAGCTGGGACTCCGAGCCCGGCAGCCGGAAGCTGTTGCCGCCGGCGAAGTCGATGCCGAAGTTGAAGCCCCGGAACAGCATCGCGGCGAGGGAGAGCAGCAGGATCACCGCGGTGATCTTGTAGATCAGCCGGCTCTTCCCCACCACGTCGAGGCCGGCCTCGCCGTTGTACAGCCGGTGCGCCAGCGAGCCGCGGGGCCGGTCCGGCCGCTCGGCGCCACCCTCGGGCGGCAGCCCGGCGCCGGCCAGCGTGTCGTCACCCATCGCGGCGGCCGCCTCGTCGGAGGCGTCACCAGCGTCCCGGGCCTCGTCGGCGTCGGAACCGACCGGCACGACCTCGTCCTCGGGACCGGGGACGCCGGAATCGTCGGTCCGCTCGTCGCGGCTCATGAGGTGCTCCTGTTCTGCGCCGTGGCACCGGCGGTGGCGCCGACCAGGTCGCGGTCGGCCCGCGGAGCCGACGACGGGCGGGACCTGTCGACCTGCCCCAGGCCGGAGACCCGGCCGCTGCCGAACGACTTGTAGCGCGACAGCACCGCCATCAGCGGGTGGGTGAAGAGGAAGACGACGACCAGGTCGAGGACGGTCGACATCCCGAGGGTGAACGCGAAGCCCTTCACGTCGCCGATGGCCAGCACGTAGAGGATCGCCGCGGCGAGGAAGCTGACCGCGTCCGCCGACAGGATGGTGCGCCGCGCGCGCACCCAGGCCCGCGGCACGGCCGAGCGCAGGCTGCGGCCCTCGCGGATCTCGTCCTTGAGCCGTTCGAAGTAGACGACGAAGGAGTCCGCGGTGATGCCGAGGGAGACGATGAAGCCGGCGATCCCCGCGAGGCTCAGCGTGAACCCGATCTCCCGGCCGAGCACCACCAGCACGCCGTAGACGACGACGCCGGACAGCACGAGGCTGGCGATCATGACCAGGCCGAGCGCCCGGTAGTAGAGCAGCGAGTACAGGAAGACCAGGCCGACGCCGATCGCGCCGGCGATGAGCCCGGCGCGCAGCTGCTCCTCACCCAGCTCGGTGGAGATCGACTGGGCGGTGGCCTGCTCGAAGCTCAGCGGCAGCGCGCCGTACCTGAGCTGGTTGGCCAGCTCGGTGGCCGACTCCTGGTCGAACTGACCGGTGATCTCCGTCGTGCCGCCCACGATCGCGCTCTGGATGGCCGGGGCGGAGATGACCCGGCCGTCGAGGGTGATGCCGACGGAGCTGCCCACGTTGGCGGCGGTGTAGGCCGCCCAGGCCGCGGAACCCTCGTTGTCGAAGTCCAGCTGGACGATCCACTCCCCGGTGCCCTGGCGGGTGCCCGTCGAGGCGTCGGTCACCGACGTGCCCTCGACGACCGTGGGGCCGAGCAGGTACTTGAACTCGCCGTCCTCACCGCAGGCGGCGACGTGGTCCTCCGGGCGGGCGGTGTCGCTGGCGACCGTGTCACCGCAGGTCAGTGCGTCGAAGGCGGCCTGAGCCTCCTCCAGCGTGACCGCCGGGGAGTCCGGGTCGCGTGCCGGGGCCTCGTCGGCCGGCGCCTCGGTGGGCTCCGCGCCCTCGGTCGGCTCCGCGGGGTCGGTGGCCTCCGCGCCCTCGGTCGGCTCCGCGGGGTCGGTGATCTCCGCGCCGTCGGTCGGCTCAGCGGGGTCCTCGGCCGGCGCCTCGCCGGCCGGCGCCAGGTTCAGCACCGGGCGGAACCTCAGCTGGGCCGTCTGGCCCAGCTGGCGCGCCTGGTCGCCGTCGTCCCCGGGCACGGAGATGACGATGTTCGAGTCGCCCTCGGTCACGACCGAGGCCTCGGCGACGCCCAGACCGTTCACCCGCTGCTCGATGATCCGGCGGGCGAGCTCGAGGTCCTCGGTGTCGGGCGCGGCGCCGTCGGGCGTGCGGGCCGTCAGCGTGACGGTGGTGCCGCCGCGCAGGTCGAGCCCGAGCTGCGGCGTCCGCTCGGTGCCGACGAAGAAGACCAGGCCGTAGAGCAGGGCCACGATCAGGATGAACGCGCCGAAGTACCGGCGGGCCGGGAGCGGTCGGTTGGCCACGGGATCTCCCCGGCTCAGAGCGTGCCGTCGGCCGGGCGTCCCCCGGCCGAGCCGGGAGCGTCGTCCCCGGGGAGTCCGGTGCCCGGGCCCGCCGGCTGGCGGATCTCCAGGATCGCCTGCCGGGCGAACGTCACGACGACGCCGGGCGCGAGCTCCAGGTCGACGGTGGTCTCGTGGAGTGCGGCCACCGTGCCGTGGATGCCGCTGGTGGTCATCACGGGTGTGCCGACGGTCAGCGACTCCTGCAGCGCCTGGGCACGGGCCGCCATGGCCTTGCGCTGGCGTGCCGGGAGCACGAACAGCAGCACCGCCAGCAGGGCGAGCATGATCAGTGGGAAGTACTCCACGACAGGTGTGCCTCTCTACCGCGCGTGCTGCTCCGCGGTCGGTGCGGCCCTGGGGCCGCTCGGGTACGTCGGTTGCCTCGGCGCATCTGGTGCACGGCGCGCGGCGGCCCGGAAGGGCGCGCACGGCCGCGGCCTTTCAGTTTGCGCGCCAGCGGTCCGGAGTCTAGGCGTCGAAGAGCGGCTCTGACGACGAGCCCGCGCCGGGTGGGTCGGGTGTGACCCGGCCGAGCGGGATCCCGCCGCGCGGCAGGGCGCGCCCCAGGTGCCGCCAGGCCGCCTCCGTGGCGACGCGGCCGCGCGGCGTGCGGGCGAGCAGGCCGGCGCGGACGAGGAACGGCTCGCACACCTCCTCGACGGTGTGCGGCTCCTCCCCCACGGCGACGGCGAGGGTCGCGACGCCGACCGGCCCGCCACCGAACTTGCCCACCAGCGCCTCGAGGACCTCCCGGTCGAGCCGGTCGAGCCCGAGGTGGTCGACGTCGTAGAGGGCGAGCGCAGCCTCGGCGACGGCGCGGGTGACCCGGCCGTCGGCCTCCACCTCGGCGTAGTCGCGGACCCGGCGCAGCAGCCGGTTGGCGATCCGGGGGGTGCCCCGGGACCGCCCGGCGATCTCCGCCGAGCCCTCGTCGGTCAGCTCCACGCCGAGCAGGTCGGCGCTGCGCGCCAGCACCAGCTGCAGCTCGGCGGGCTCGTAGAACTCCATCTGGCCGACGAACCCGAACCGGTCCCGCAACGGGCCGGTCAGCAGACCGGCGCGGGTGGTGGCACCGACCAGCGTGAACGGGTTGATCTCCAGCGGGATCGCCGTGGCGCCGGGCCCCTTCCCGACGACGACGTCGACCCGGAAGTCCTCCATCGCCATGTACAGCAGCTCTTCGGCCGGCCGGGCGATGCGGTGGATCTCATCGATGAACAGCACGTCACCGGGCGCGAGGTTCGACAGCATCGCGGCGAGGTCCCCGGACCGCTCGATGGCCGGACCGCTGGTGATCTTCACCGCGGTGCCCAACTCGGAGCCGATGATCAGGGCGAGGCTGGTCTTGCCGAGCCCCGGCGGGCCGGACAGGAGCACGTGGTCCGGTGGCCGTCCGCGCCGCTTCGCCCCCTCGAGCACGAGCGCGAGCTGGCGGGCCACCTTGGGCTGGCCGATGAAGTCGTGCAGCGAATGCGGCCGCAGGGCCGACTCGACGACCCGCTCCTCGTCCCCGGCCTGGGGCGACACCGCCCACTCCTGGCCGAGCTCACCGGCCACCTCGCCGGTCATCGACCGGTCGAAGGGCGAGCTCACGACCTACCCAGCAGCTGGAGCGCCTGCCGCAGCAGGACGGCGACCTCCACCGACCCGGTCTCCACGATCTGCTGGTCGGCCACGGGCGCCAGCTGCGCCAGCGCCGTCTCGGCCTCCTTGCCCGACCAGCCGAGCCCGACCAGGGCGGAGGTGAGCTGGTCGCGCCACGGTGCGACGGGCGTGACCGCAGCCAGCCCGGCCGGCGCGGGTCCGTCCAGCGAGGTGTCCGTGGTGACCGAGCCGAGGCGGTCGCGCAGCTCCAGGATCAGCCGCTCGGCGCCCTTCTTCCCGATGCCGGGCACCTGCATGAGCGCCTTCACGTCGGCCATCGACACCGCGCGGCGCACCTCGCGCGGGGGGTGGATGGCCAGCACGGCCTGCGCCAGCCGGGGGCCGACGCCGTTGGCGGTCTGCAGCAGCTCGAACAGCTGGCGCTCGTCGTCGTCGGCGAAGCCGTAGAGGGTGAGCGAGTCCTCGCGCACGACCAGGCTCGTGGAGAGCCGGGCGGACTCCCCCACCTGCAGCCGGGCGATCGTCCCCGGCGTGCACTGCACCGCCAGCCCGATCCCGCCGACCTCCACCACCGCACCGTCGGGCGACACCGCAGCCACCCGGCCGTTGACACTGGCGATCACGGAGCCACCTCCGTCGTACGCCGCCCGTTGCGGCCTCGTAGGGGCACGCCCGACACCTGGGTGATCATCGGGCCGCCACCCCCTGCCAGCGGGGCAGCGTGCGTTGCACGACGGGGGCGCCGAGGCCGCCGGCGAGCGCAGCCGAGCGCAGCCGCTGCTGGGCCGGGCCGCGCCAGGCGTGGCAGACCGCCAGGGCCAGGGCGTCGGCGGCGTCGGCCGGCTTCGGGGCCTCGGCGAGCCCCAGCACGCGGGTGACCATGAGGGTGACCTGCTCCTTGTCGGCCCGGCCGTTGCCGGAGATGGCCGCCTTGACCTCGCTGGGCGTGTGCCAGGCGACGGGCCGGTCGGCCTGCGCCGCGGCCAGCGCGGCCACCCCGGCGGCCTGCGCCGTCCCCGTGGCGGTGCCCTTGTTGTTCTGGGTGAAGACCCGCTCGATGGCGACGACGTCCGGCCGGTGCTCGCGCAGCAGCGCCGTCACCGCGGTGTGCACCTGGAGCAGGCGCAGTTCCAGGTCCAGCTCGGCCAGGGTGCGGACCACCCCGACGCCGATCGCCGTGGGGCGGGCGCCGGGGCGCCCGTCGACGACCCCCCAGCCGCACCGGGTGAGCCCCGGGTCGATGCCGAGCACCCGCATGGCCACGCTCCTAGCTTCGCACGAACACCTGTTCGATCCGAACGCTAGCCCGCACCCGGCCGCGGGCGGCCGCGACGCGCCGGAGCCGGTTCCGCCCCCGCGTCAGGCGTCGATCTTCTCCATGACCTCGTCGGAGACCTCGTAGTTCGCGTAGACGTTCTGCACGTCGTCGAGGTCCTCGAGGGCATCGATGAGGCGGAACACCTTGCCCGCGCCGTCCTCGTCCAGCTCGACCTGCACGCTGGGCAGGAAGCCCATGTCGGCCGAGTCGTAGTCGATGCCGGCGTCCTGCAGGGCGGTGCGCACGGCGACCATGTCACCGGGCTCGCTGACCACCTCGAGCGTGTCGCCGAGGTCGCGCACCTCCTCGGCGCCCGCGTCCAGCACGGCCATGAGCACGGAGTCCTCGTCGACCCCCTCGGCCTTCGGGACCACGACGACGCCCTTGCGGGAGAAGAGGTAGGACACGGAGCCCGGGTCGGCCATGGTCCCGCCGTTGCGGGTCATGGCGGTCCGGACCTCCATCGCCGAGCGGTTCTTGTTGTCGGTCAGGCACTCGATGAGGACGGCGACACCACCGGCGGCGTAGCCCTCGTACGTGATGCCCTGGTAGTCGACCCCGCCGGCTTCCGCACCCGACCCGCGCTTGACCGCGCGGTCGATGTTGTCGTTGGGCACCGAGCTCTTCTTCGCCTTCTGGACGGCGTCGTAGAGCGTCGGGTTGCCGGCCAGGTCACCGCCGCCGGTGCGGGCGGCGACCTCGATGTTCTTGATCAGCTTGGCGAAGAGCTTGCCGCGCTTGGCGTCGATCCCGGCCTTCTTGTGCTTGGTCGTCGCCCACTTGGAATGGCCGCTCATGAAGGCGTTCCCCTCTCGTTCCCGGCCTCGGCGCCGGCCTGCTCGGCCAGGCGACGACGGACGATGTCGACGAACAGCGCGTGCACCCGGCGGTCCCCGGTGAGTTCGGGGTGGAAGCTCGTGGCCACCAGGTTCCCCTGGCGGACCGCGACGATCCTACCGTCGGCCTCTCCCCCGACGACCCGGCCGAGGACGTCGACCCCTGGGCCGGCCTCCTCCACCCAGGGAGCCCGGATGAAGACCGCGTGCAGCGGATCACCGCCGAGCCCCTGGACGTCGACCTCGGACTCGAAGCTGTCGGCCTGCCGGCCGAAGGCGTTGCGGCGGACGGTGACGTCCAGCCCGCCGATCGTCTCCTGGTCCGGCGGGGCGTCCAGCAGCCGGTCGGCGAGCAGGATCATGCCGGCGCAGGACCCGTAGGCCGGCAGACCGTCGCGCACGGCATCGCGCAGCGGCTCCAGCAGCCCGAACCGGGAGGCCAGCTTCACGATCGTCGTCGACTCGCCGCCGGGGACGACCAGCCCGCCGACGGCGGCCAGCTCCTCCGGGCGCCGCACCGCCACCGCCCCGGCGCCCTGGTCCCGCAGCGCCGCGAGGTGCTCGCGGACGTCACCCTGCAGCGCCAGGACCCCGATGACGGGTGCGGTCACCAGCCGCGGGTGGCGAAGCGCTGGTCGGCCGGCAGCGTGGCGACGTTCAGCCCCACCATCGCCTCGCCGAGCCCGCGGGAGACCTTCGCGATCACGTCGGGGTCGTCGTGGAACGTCGTCGCCTGCACGATCGCGGCGGCGCGCTGCGCCGGGTCGCCGGACTTGAAGATGCCCGAGCCGACGAAGACGCCCTCGGCGCCCAGCTGCATCATCATCGCCGCGTCCGCCGGGGTCGCGATGCCGCCGGCGGTGAACAGCACGACCGGGAGCTTGCCCAGGCGCGCCACCTCGGCCACGAGGTCGTAGGGCGCCCGAAGCTCCTTGGCGGCGACGAAGAGCTCGGTCTCGTCCAGCGTGCCCAGTGCCTTGATGCCGGCCCGGATGGCACGCATGTGGCGGGTGGCCTCGACCACGTTGCCGGTGCCCGCCTCGCCCTTGGAGCGGATCATCGCCGCGCCCTCGGAGATCCGGCGCAGGGCCTCACCCAGGTCGGTGGCGCCGCAGACGAAGGGGACGGTGAACTCCGACTTCGCGATGTGGTGGGCCTCGTCGGCCGGGGTCAGCACCTCGGACTCGTCGATGTAGTCCACGCCGAGGGCCTGCAGGACCCGCGCCTCGACGAAGTGGCCGATCCGCGCCTTGGCCATCACCGGGATGGAGACCGCGCCGATGATGCCCTCGATCATGTCCGGGTCGCTCATCCGGGAGATACCGCCCTCGGCACGGATGTCGGCGGGCACCCGCTCCAGGGCCATCACGGCGACCGCGCCGGCGTCCTCCGCGATCTTCGCCTGCTCGGGGGTGACGACGTCCATGATGACGCCGCCCTTGAGCTGCTCGGCCATCCCGCGCTTGACGCGGTCGGTTCCGGTGGAGGGGGTCTGTGCAGACACGGCAGGCGGCCTAACGGCTGGGGGTGGGGACGGTCCGCCATCCTACGGCCGGTGAGCGGGCCCTCCCACGCTGCTCGTGGTCAGCGCCTCGAGCCGGTCGTCGATGTCGAAGAACCGCGGCATCGGCCGGGATGCGTGCAGCCGGAGCACCCGGGGCAGCCGCCTGCCGCGCAGTGCCTGGGTGTCGCGGACGGCGTCGTTGTAGAACCGGCGGGCCAGCGCCACCCGGGTGCAGGTGCCGTCCAGATCGGCCTGCAGCGCGGCGGGGACACCGGGCAGCTCGGCGGGCAGGTCGCGCAGTTCGCGGCCCAGCGCGTTCTCGGCCGCCTCCCGATCCGCCGGCGTCGTCGACCGGGCGTCGGCGGCCGCCGCCGCGAGCGCCCGGGCGCGCTCCGGTCCGAGTGCGGACGGGTACTCGCGGGCCAGCTCCGCCGCCAGTCCGGCGCGACGCCGGAGCTGGACCTCCAGCGTCTCCCGGGCCTGGGCCACGCGCCCCGCGAGGCGCCGCAGGCGCACGAGGGTCCAGGCCGCCCACGCCAACAGCAGGACGACGACGACCGCGACGGCCGTCCACATCCACGCGTGCGCATCCACGAGGCCGAAGGCTAGCGGGAGCTGCCCCTCCAGCGGGAGCTCCGCGGCGCGACACCGGTCGGCGGCGGGGTCGGGACGTCGTCGCCCTCCCGGGCCGTGACCGCGGCGCTCCCGGGCGGGACGACGGTCTCGTAGACGGCGAGGATGCGCGCGGCGAGCACCGGCCAGTCGTACGCGCGCGCGACCTCGGCGCCGCGGGCCCTCAGCGCGTCCCGCCGCTCCGGGTCGGCGAGCAGGTCCGCGAGCGCCTCCCCGAGGGCCGCCGCGTCGCCGCGGGGCACGAGGACGCCGGCCGCTCCGCCGTCCAGGACCCGCGCGAAGGAGTCCAGGTCGCTGGCCACGATCGGTGCCCCGGCGGCGAGGGCCTCGATGAGGACGACCCCGAAGGACTCGCCGAGCAGGTTGGGCGCGCAGTAGACGTCGACCGTGCGCAGGAACGCCGCCTTGTCCGCCTCGGAGATCTCTCCCAGCAGCTCCACGTGCGGGCGCAGGTCCGCCCCCACCAGGCGCCGCAGTGCGTCGGCGTCCCCCCGGCCGGCGACCAGGAGGCGGGCATCGGGGTGCCGCCGGACGACGGTGCGCATCGCCTCGAGCAGCGTGGGCAGGCCCTTGCGCGGCTCGTCGAAGCGGCCCAGGAAGCCGATCGTGGGGGCCGGGCCGGCCGCGGCGGGCAGCGGCGGGCCGGAGGCGAAGGCGTCGACGTGCACCCCGTTCGGGATGATCACGGCGTCGCCGCCGAGGTGCTCGACCTGCACCCGGCGGGCGAAGTCCGACACCGCGATCCGGCCGCTGATCCGCTCGAGCCAGGGCCGGACCACCGGCCCGAAGGCGGCCAGCATCTTGGAGCGGGTCGTGGCGGCGTGGAAGGTCGCGACGATCGGTCCGCTCGCGATCATGCAGACCAGCAGCGCGACCGACGGCGGGGCCGGCTCGTGCACGTGCACGACGTCGAAGCGCCCCTCGCGCAGCCACCGGCGCACCCGGGCCGCCGAGACCGGGCCGAACTGCACGCTGGCCATCGAGCCGTTGTACGGGATCGGGACGGTGCGGCCGGCGAAGGTGATCCAGGGGTCGGTCAGGAACTCCTCGCGCTCGGCCGGGGTGAGCACCTCGACGTGGTGGCCCATGGCGCGCAGGGTCTCGGCCAGGTCGCGCACGTGGTACTGCACGCCACCGGGGACGTCCCACTTGTAGGGGCAGACGAGGCCGATCCGCATCAGCGGGCGGCCCGGTCCGGTGCGGCGCCCGCCGCCCGCCGGGGTGGGTCGGGTGGCACGTCGGCCCAGATGCGGCCCAGCATGTGCCAGTCCTCGGGGTGCTCGGCCAGGCCCGCGGTGAAGACGTCGGCGACCCCCTGCATGGCGGTGGCGACCCGGGCGGCCAGCCGCCCCTCGCCGGCCACCGGCACCTCCGGTTGGACCTGGATGCGCCAGCCCGGCCCGTCGAAGCGGGGCACGGCCGGGAGCAGCGCGGCGCCGGTGCGGGCGGCCAGCAGCGCGGCACCGCTGGGCAGCAGCGTCGGCCGGCCGAAGAACTCGACCGGCACGCCGCCGGTGCCGAAGTTGCGGTCGACCAGCAGGCAGCTCACCCCGCCGTCGTTCAGCCAGGCCCGCAGCACCTCGGAGCCGGGCTTCGGGCCGCCGGTCAGCGGGGTGACCTTCATGCCCAGGGACTCGCGGTACTCCAGGAACCGCCGGTAGAGCGACTCCGGCTTCAGCCGCTCGGCGATGGTGAGGAAGGGCTCGCCGAGCCAGTCGGCCAGCCAGGCGCCCGCGGCGTCCCAGTTCCCGCTGTGCGGCAGCGCCAGGACGACGCCCCGGCCCTCGCTGCGTGCCCGGGTGATCAGCTCGACGCCGGGCACCTCGGTGTCCCGCCGGATCCGGTCGATGCCCAGCGTGGGCAGCCGGAAGGCCTCCTGCCAGTAACGCGCGTAGGAGGACATGGCCCGGCCGGTCAGCTCGTCGAGCTCCGGTTCGGAGAGCTCTCCGTAGGTGGCGACCCGGAGGTTCGCCCGCAGCTGGCGCACCCCGGCCCCGTCCCGGCCGGCCGCCCAGCGGCCGCCCCGGTCGAATCCGGCGCGGGCGACCGGTTCGGGCAGCATGCGCACCGCCCGCCACCCGGCCGCGTACCCCGCGTCGGTCAGCCGGGCGGTGAGCCGGCTGCGCAGACCCGCCGGCCCGGTCACGGCTGCGGCGGGGACTGCGGGAGAGCCGCGCCCGCGGCACCCCTCCGGACGGCGACCATCCGCTGGGCCACCGTGACCGCGCTGCCGGCGACCAGCAGGACGAGCGCCACGTGCAGCGAGTACGGGATCCCGAGACCGGTGAAGCCGGTGCCGACCAGCACCAGGATCAGCCGCTCGGTGCGCTCCACCACGCCGACGTCGCAGGACAGGCCCACGCCCTCGGCCCGCGCCTTGATGTAGCTGGTGAGGACGCCCAGCACGAGGCAGATCAGGGCGAGCAGCACGAACAGCCGGTTGTCCCCGCCGCCGGAGAACCACCAGGCCAGGGCGCCGAAGATGGCGGCGTCGGCGGCGCGGTCGCCCACCGAGTCCAGCACCGCGCCGAACACCGAGCCGCCACCGCGGGCACGGGCCAGCGCACCGTCGAGCATGTCGAGCAGCACGAAGACGGTGACCGCGAAGGCGCCCCAGAACAGGTGGCCGGAGCCGATGAGGAACACCGCCGAGACGACCGCGCCCACCGTGCCGGTGATGGTCACCATGTCGGGGGTGATCCCCGCCCGCACCAGCGCCGGCACGATCGGGGCGACCACCTTGGCGACGGCGGGACGCGCGTTGACGCCGAGCATCAGGCCTGCCCACCCGCGGGCGCGGCGTCCAGCCGCTGCCACGCCTCGGCCAGCAGCGCCCGGGTCTCCCGCAGCACCTGGGGCAGCACGCGGGTCAGCCCGACCACCGGCATGAAGTTGGTGTCCCCGCCCCACCGCGGCACCGCGTGCTGGTGCAGGTGGTCGGCGATGCCGGCGCCGGCGACCGCGCCCTGGTTCATGCCGATGTTGAACCCGTGCGCGCCGGCGACCTCGCGGACCACGCGCATCGCCGTCTGGGTGACCGCGCCGAGCTCGGCCACCTCGTCGGCGGTGAGGTCGGTGTAGTCGGGCACGTGCCGGTACGGCACGACCATCAGGTGCCCGGCGTTGTACGGGTACAGGTTGAGCACGGCGAAGACCGTCGCCCCGCGCGCGACGATCAGGCCGTCCTCGTCGCTCATCGTCGGGATGACGCAGAACGGGCAGTCGTGCGTGCCCGTGGGCTTGCCCTCGCCGCGGATGTAGGCCATGCGGTACGGCGTCCAGAGGTGCTCGAACGCCTGCCCGGGGGTCTGGGGCACGCTCGGGCCGTCGTCGTCCGACGACACGGCGACCCGGTAGGTCTCCTGGCCCGGCTCGCTCATCCGGCCTCCACGGTCTCGCCCGGCTCGTCGGCGGCCGTCGGGTCCACGTTGGACCGAGCGGCGATCCAGGCGACCACCTGTGCCACCGCCTCGTCGACCGGGACACCGTTGCGCTGCGAGCCGTCGCGGTAGCGGAAGGAGACCGCGCCCGCCTCGGCGTCGGTCGCCCCGGCGAGGAGCACGAACGGGACCTTCTGCTTGCTGGCAGTGCGGATCTTCTTCTGCATCCGGTCGTCGGAGTCGTCGATCTCCACCCGGACGCCGTGCTGGCGCAGCTTCAGGGCGACGTCGGCCAGGTAGGGCACCTGCTCGTCGGTGATCGGGATGCCGACGACCTGCACCGGCGCCAGCCAGGCCGGGAAGGCGCCGGCGTAGTGCTCGGTGAGGACGCCGAAGAACCGCTCGATCGAGCCGAACTTCGCGGAGTGGATCATCACGGGCTGGGCCCGGCCGCCGTCGGCGGAGGTGTACTCCAGGCCGAACCGGGCGGGCTGGTTGAAGTCGTACTGGATGGTCGACATCTGCCAGGTGCGGCCGATGGCGTCGCGGGCCTGGACGGAGATCTTCGGGCCGTAGTAGGCCGCCCCGCCCGGATCCGGCACCAGTTCCAGACCGGTCTCCCTCGCCGCCTCCTCGAGGACGGCGGTGGCGACCGCCCACTCGGCGTCGGACCCGATGAACTTGTCCGAGTCGTCGCGGGTGGACAGCTCCAGGTAGTAGTCGTCGAGCCCGAAATCGCGCAGCAGCCCCAGCACGAAGGCCAGCAGGTGCCGGATCTCGCCAGGGGCCTGCTCGGGGGTGACGTAGCTGTGCGAGTCGTCCTGGGCGAAGCCCCGCACCCGGGTCAGGCCGTGGACGACACCGGACTGCTCGTACCGGTAGACGGAGCCGAACTCGAACAACCGCAGGGGGAGCTCGCGGTAGGACCGCCCGCGCGACCGGAAGATCAGGTTGTGCATCGGGCAGTTCATGGCCTTGAGGTAGTACTTCGCGTTGTCCAGGTCCATGCCCGGGAACATCGTGTCCTCGTAGTACGGCAGGTGCCCCGAGGTCTCGAACAGCCCGCTCTTGCTGATGTGCGGGGTGCCGACGTAGTCGAACCCCTCCTCGAGGTGCCGGCGCCGGACGTAGTCCTCCATCTCCCGCTTCACGACCCCCCCCTTGGGGTGGAAGACGGGCAGGCCGGAGCCGATCTCGTCGGGGAAGCTGAACAGGTCGAGCTCCACGCCGAGCCGGCGGTGGTCACGGCGCTCGGCCTCGGCGAGGTGCTCCAGATAGGCCTTGTGGGCGTCCTTGCTCTCCCACGCGGTGCCGTAGATCCGCTGCAGCTGCGGGTTCTTCTCGCTGCCGCGCCAGTAGGCGGCCGCGGACCGGGTCAGGCTGAACGCGGGGATGGCCGAGGTCCGCGGCAGGTGCGGGCCACGGCACAGGTCGGTCCACACCCGGTCCCCCGTGCGGGCGTCGAGGTTGTCGTACATGGTCAGCTGCGCGCCGCCCACCTCGACGTCCGCGCCCTCGGCCACCTCGCCGGCGCCGCCCTTGAGGCCGATGAGCTCGAGCTTGTACGGCTCGTCGGCGAGCTCGGCCTGCGCGTCGGCGTCGCTGATCTCGCGGCGCGAGAAGTGCTGCCCGGCCCGGACGATCTCGGTCATCTTCTTCTCGAGGGCGGTCAGGTCCTCGGGGGTGAAGGGCCGCTCGGGGTCGAAGTCGTAGTAGAAGCCGTTCTCGACCGGCGGGCCGATGCCCAGGGAGGTGCCGGGGAAGAGCTCCTGCACGGCCTGCGCCAGCACGTGCGCGGCCGAGTGCCGGATCACTGCGCGACCCTCGTCGCTGGCGGCCGGGACCGGCTCCACCTCGGCGTCGGCCTCCGGGGTCCAGGCGAGGTCCCTGAGCTCGCCGGCGGCCACGTCGCGGACGACGACGGCACCGTCCGGGCCCTTGAGCGGCACCCCGGCGTCCTTGAGCGCCTGCATCGCCGTCGTCCCGGCCGGCACCCGCAGCACGGATCCGGCGGCGGTGGGCGAGGGCGGGGTCGACACGAGAGCGCTCCAGGGGTGGTGGGTGAGAGTGCGGGGAAAGGGCGACCTGAGCCTAGTGCGCGACCACCCTCACCCCGGGACGACTTCCAGTCCGGCGTCCACCGCACCCCGCCGGTCCAGGACGCCCGCGATGCGCGCGAAGCTCTCCGGGTCCGCCGGCACGATCCGCACGGCGCCGTCCCCGATCTCGATGCGCAGCGGCACCGCCTCCGCCTCCGACACGGTGAACCGGCCGTCGGTGCCGCGGGTGAAGGTGAACCGGGCGGCCACGGAGTCCTCGGTCGGGTAGCCGCGGGTGGCGTGCTCGGCGAGGTGGTTGCCCAGCCCGTAGGCCGCCCACTCGTCGCCGATCCGCTCGAAGGGCTGCACGACGTGCGCGTGGTGGCCGAGCACCAGGTCGACGTCCGGCGAGGCCAGCAGGGTCCGGACCGCGGCGACCTGGGTCTCCGTCGGGTCGTTGTCGTACTCCTGGCAGCAGTGCAGGCTGGCGACGACGACCTCGGCGCCCGCTGCCCGCGCCCGCGCGGCGGCGGCCAGCATGCCGGGCACGTCGGGCAGGTCGGCGACGTCCACCGACCACTCCCGGCCGGCGGGCAGGGGCACCCCGTTCAGGCTGAACGTGGCCGCGACGTGCCCCACGCGCACGCCCTCGACGTCGACGATCGTCGGCTCCCGGCTCTCCTCCTGGCTGCGGTACGTGCCGGTGTGCCCGATGCCGGCCCCCGCCAGCGTGTCGATCGTGCGGGTGAGCCCGTCGAAGCCCCCGTCCAGCGAGTGGTTGGAGGCCGTGGAGCACAGGTCGTAGCCCGCCGCCTCGAGCGCGTCGACGATCTCGGGCTGGACGGCGAAGCTGGGATACCCGCGGTAGGGCCCGCCGGCGGGCGCCACCGGCGTCTCCAGGTGGCAGATCGCCAGGTCGGCGTCGCCGATGAGGTCGGCGACCGGCGCGAAGACGCCGGTGAAGTCGTAGGAGCCGTCCGGCTGCCGGGCGCCGCCGGTGAGCGCGCGGCCCTGGTGCACCAGGACGTCGCCGGTCGCCACGAGCGTGAAGCTCTCGGGTGCAGGTGGGACCGTCTCGGTGGTCTGCGGGGCGGGGACCTCCACCGGCTCCTGCGGCGTCGCCGGTTCCGGGTCGGCGGTGCAGCCGGTCAGCAGCAGCGCCGTCAGGACGGCGAGGGTTCGGGATCGGCTGCGCGGCACGGCCGGAGGCTAGAGCAGGACGGCGTCCCCGACGCCGATCTCGCCGGGGCGTCGCACGTCGGCGTAGATCCCCAGGCAGTGCTTCGGCGTGCGGGTCACGGTGAGCTCGGCAGCGCCGATGCGCAGCGTGCGCCCGACCCAGCTGCGCTCGTCCTCCCCGTCGGCCAGGTCGAGCAGGACGTTGGCGCGGGGATCGTCGGTCGAGCAGCCTTCCGGGACATCGCCGGCCGCGGCGCGGTCGATCGCCTGGCGGGAGACCAGGTGCACCGCCGCCACGTCGGCCGCCGAGCCCTCCTCCGCGGCGCGCAGCAGCACCGGCCGGCCGAGCACCTCGGTGACGGCTCGCGCGTCGGCGTCCGGGTCCCCGGTCGGCTGGACGCCCGCGAGCTCGGGCGCGTGCTTGCCGCGCAGGACCTCCTCCGTGGCGGCGTCGACCACCGACCACGCCCGGTCCCCCTCGGGGCCGGCCGGCCGCAGCCGCACCCGGTCCCGGGTCGACCCACCCATGGACTTCACGGGGTAGATCCAGATCCGCGCCACCCGGCCCACCGTCGTCGTCACGGTCCGAATCTAGGCGGGCATCGCATCTAGGCGGGCATCGCGCGGCCGCTCCCCCGGCGGCGGAGACGACGCAGCTGCGCGTCCAGGTAGGGGCGGGCCCGGCGTTGCCCGCCCTCGCGGGCGATGGCCCCGGCCAGCGCGGCCAGCGAGCGGGCCAGCCGGGCCTCGTCGGGCGCCCACCCGCGTCGCAGGCACTCCTCGAGCCACTCGACCGCTCCGCGATGCCCACGTTCCGCGTTGCAGCGACGGCAGGCGGCCACCTCGTTCTCCAGCCGCGAGGGGCCTCCCTTGACCCGGGGGACGACGTGCTCGGTGGTGGGGACGACCAGCGCGGCGAATCGGCGGCCGCACCAGATGCAGGTCGGGCCGTCCCGCTCCAGGACGGCGAGCAGGCGCACCGCACGGGCGGACTGAGCGGCAGGGCGGGACATCCCCTGCGATGGTCCTCCACGAGCCGGCGATGCACCCGTCCGTACGTCCGGTGGCCGACCGGAAGCGGTGCGTGCCGGATCGCGATAAGGGCCTGTCGCGACCAGGACCAGGAGTGACGCAGATCACCCGCAGTGGCCCCGGTGACCTCACCCTCTCGCTCATGGCGGCCGGCAGCGCGTCGTCCGCTCCGGTGGAAGGCGAGGTAGGGACATGACGGGACGTATGGGGCTGCGCCGCTGGTCCACGGGCGGCGCCGCCCTCCTGATGGCGGCCGCACTGGCCGCCTGCGGAACGGACGACGACGGCGGCGAGGACACCACGGCCGCCGGGGGCACGGAGACCACCGAGAGCACGGAGACCACCGAGGCCACCGAGAGCGGCAGCGGCGACGTCGACGCGTTCTGCTCCGCGGTGGTCGAGGCCGAGACGCTCTCCAGCCAAGGTCCGCCGGTGGATCCGGAGACGGCGCCTCCCGAGGAGCTCGAGGCCGCCATGCTCGAGTTCAGCGAGCAGCTGGAGCCGTCCCTGGAGGAGGCCGAGGAGACCGCTCCCGAGGAGGTGAGCGAGGACGTCGACACCCTGGTCCGCCAGATCCGGCAGGTCCTGGAGACCGGCGACGACAGCATGCTGATCAGCGAGGAGTTCCTCGCCGCCGACGCCGCCGTCGACGACTACATGATCGACAACTGCGGCTTCGAGCAGATCGAGGCCACGGGCGTCGACTACGAGTACGAGGGGCTCCCCGACACCGTGCCGGCGGGCACCGTCGCGGTGACCTTCGTCAACGAGGGCGAGGAGGTCCACGAGATCGGCCTCGTCCGGATCAACGAGGGCGTGACCCGGTCGATCGAGGAGTTGCTGGCCCTTCCCGAGGAGGAGGCCATGAGCATGGCCACCTTCGTCGGCGTCGCCTTCGCCGACCCGGGCGAGAGCGACACCACGTTCATGGAGATGGAGCCGGGCCGGTACGCCGCGGTCTGCTTCGTGCCGGAGGGGACCGCCCACATCGACATGCCGGGCGAGGGGGCGCCGCACTTCACGCTGGGCATGGTCGGCGAGTTCACCGTGGAATGAGCGCCGTCCCCGACCTCGGTGCCGGGCTGCCCGTGACCCGGCGGGGCTTCCTCGCGCTCACCGCGGCGGGGTTGGCCGCGGCCACGGGGTGCGCCGGGGGTGGCGGACGACCGTCGGCCACCCCCGGCGTCCTGTCGCTGCAGCCGGGCCCGGTGACCCTCGACGTCGCCGGTCACGAGGTGCCGACGTGGGGGTACGGCACCGTGCCCGGCCCGGAGATCCGTCTCCGGGCCGGGGACACGCTGCGCGTCCGACTGCACAACGGGTTGCCCGAGGACACCACGGTCCACTGGCACGGCCTCGCGCCGCCGAACGGGATGGACGGCGTTCCGGACGTGACCCAGCGCCCGGTGTCCCCCGGCAGGACGTTCCGGTACGAGTTCCGGACGCCGGTGGCCGGGTCGTTCATGTACCACTCGCACGTCGGCATGCAGCTCGACCGCGGGCTGTACGGACCGCTGATCGTCGAGCCGCGGGACGAGCCGCTGGCCTACGACCGCGAGTACACCCTGATGCTCGACGACTGGGCGGACGGGCTGGACGACGGCGGGGACCACACCGACCACGGCGGACTGCCCCCGGAGACCGCCGTCCGCGGCGATCCGGCCACGGCCGTCTCCTTCGGCGGGCGCACCTATCCCCTGGTGCTGGTCAACGGCCGCCCGCCCGACGACCCTCCGGTGATGGAGGGCCGCCCCGGGGACAGGCTGCGGCTGCGGGTCATGAACATCGCCGCGGACACCGGGTTCCGCTTCGCCGTCGCGGGACACCGGCTCACCGTCACGCACACCGACGGGATGCCGGTGGAACCGGTGACGGTGGACGCGCTGCGCCTGGGCATGGGCGAGCGCTACGACGTCCTGCTGCACCTCGACCAGCGTGACGGCGCCTGGCAGGTGGGCGTGGCCCCCGAGGGGCGGCCCGGCTGGGGGCGCGCGGTGCTGCGGTACGCGGGCAGCCCGGCGTCGTCGTCGCCGCCGGTCACCGCCTGGCCGACCGAGCTGGACGCCCGGCCGGTGGCGTACGACGACCTGCTGGCGGTCGAGCCGCCGGAGCTGCCCGCCGGTGCGCCGGACCGCGTCTTCGACCTCACCCTGCAGCGGACGGAGATCAGTGGGCAGAGCTATCCCGACGCGGATCCGCTGCCCGTGGCCGAGGGCGAGTGGGTGCGCGTGACGATGCGGAACACCAGCGCGAAGTGGCACCCGATGCATCTGCACGGCCACCACTTCCAGGTGCTCACACCGTCGGGTCGAGGGCCGGTGAAGGACACCGTCACCGTGCCCGCACGAGGTGGCGCCGTGACCTTCGACTTCCTCGCCACCAACCCGGGCGACTGGCTGTTCCACTGCCACAACCACCACCACATGACCGACGGCATGGTGCGGCTCGTGCGGTACGTCCCCGGCTGACTCCTCAGCGGCGAGGTGCGCCGGCTCGGGCCCGGGGGGGGTCACCCGCCGGGCCCGAACCGCGGGTCAGCGGCGGCCCGTGACGGTGCGCGAGTAGGCGGCCCAGACGGTCGGCGTCTCGGCGACCTTGAGGCGGTAGTTGCCCGCCTTCGGGGAGGGGAGCGTCACCGTCGCCTTGCCGGTGCTCGAGGTGGTGACGGCCTTGACGAACTTCCAGGCGGTCGAGCCGGGCGCCTGGTGGAAGAGGCCGACGCGCGCCTTGGCGCGCGGCGCGAACGCGTGCGTGCGGCTCGACCACTGCGTCGCGGTCACCGCTCACGACACCGAGCTGCCCGAGCGGGTGACCTTCGTGGCCAGCCGCGAGCCGTACTTGACCAGGGTGACCGCGGTGTTCTGCGACAAGGGGGCGTTGCCGGTCGCCACGGCCCCGCGAGGGGTCAGGGTCCACTTCCCCATGGGGTCGGTGTCGTCCCACCACGCGTACAGGTCGGGGTCCTCGTCGAAGTCGTCCTGATCGAACTCGATCGGGCCGGCCACGACGCCGCGGACCACCATGTCCCACGTGGCGCTCGTGGCGCCGTTGGACCAGCACCCGTTCGTCAGCCGCATGTCCGCGTCCACCCGGGGCGCGTCGATGACGACCTTCGTGGGCAGCTGCAGGCCGCACTGCGCGGGGGCGGCCTGGGCCGACGTGGGGGCGAGGACCGCCGCCGCGATGGCGAGGACGGCGGGCAGGACGACGGAACCAACGCGCATGGCCATCGCTCTCTCTACGAGCGGCTCCCATGGCCGCTGATCAGGGCGAATCCTGACCGGGCGGCCCTCCGCGAACCAGGAAGCTCGCGGGAGGGGATGCCGTGTCGAACGGTCCGGTGCACCACTCGCCCCACCGGCCCCGCCCACCCCGGGACGCGGCGCCTCCGCGCCGTTCGTCGCGGACGGTTCCGGGAACGACGAAGGGCCAGGTCCTCCCTCGCGGGTGGACCTGGCCCTGCTGTCCGGTGGGCGATACTGGGTTCGAACCAGTGACCTCTTCGGTGTGAACGAAGCGCTCTACCACTGAGCCAATCGCCCGGTGCGGCCGCACGCGGCTGCAATCCCATTCTGCCAGACGCTCACCGCCACAGCGGGACCCACCCCGGCATCCAGGTGGGGACACCGAACAGGCGCAGGGTGACGACGAGGACGCCGTAGACGAAGGCCGCCGTCGCCAGGCCCAGCAGCACCCGAACCCACAGCGGCTGGGCGCCCACCCAGTCGGTCCAGCGGCCGACCCGCTCCTTCGTGTACTCCAGCAGCCGTTCGGCCCAGGTGAACTCGCTGGCGAGGATGAACAGGCCGGCGATCACCGTGAGCCACCCCGGTCCGGGCAGCGGGATGGTGACCAGCCCGAAGGCGACGACCAGGCCGCCCACGATGCCGACGGCCACCCGGTAGGTGTGATTGGTGCTGCGCCGGGCCGCGAGCCGGCGGCGCCATCTGGCGTCGGCCACCCGCTCCCGGAGGGAGGTGATGTCGTCGGCGTCGAACCGGGCCCGCCGCTCGTCCCTCGACTCGCCCTCCGGCCGCGGACTCCGGGGGGCCACGGTCTCCTGTCCGCCCAGCGTGCACCTCCCGGATCGTGGTCCGCCCGCGTCGTCGGATCGACCCCCGGAGCCTACGTCCGGCCGGTGCCTCTGATCGACGTCGGCGAACCTCATCGGTCACGTCTGCCCCAAAACGGTTTCCGGACCGTCCTCGGCGGACACACATCCCTCCATGACCGACATGTGGGGCTGGCGGGACGGATGTGACAGGAGTGACTCGCTGCGTCACTCCCCGAGCGGGACGTCGTTGAGCTGACATGACCAATCGCTGGAACCCCGGTCACTGCGCGCCCGTCACGCTGCAGCTCATCGGCCCGCAGTCGTGGACCGAAGTGCCGGCGCTGCTCTGCTACGACGCGACGGACCCCTTCGCCGTGCGGATCGCCTTCGGCGACATCGGCGACGACAGCGGCGCCGTCGACACCGACGAGGGCATCGCCTGGCTGGTCAGCCGCGAGCTGCTCCAGGCCGGGCTCGACCGCCCCTCGGGCGAGGGCGACGTCCGCGTCTGGCCGACCGCCTCGGCCAGCGACGTGCTCTTCCTGCACCTGCGGGCACCGTCGGGCGAGGCGCTGTTCGAGCTGTCCCGGGCGGTCGTCGCCGGCTTCCTGCGCCAGACGGAGGCACTGGTCCCGTCGGGTTCGGAGAGCGAGCTCCTGCACCTCGACGACGAGCTGCACGTCCTGCTGTCCAACGGCGGGGCGGACCCCTCGGGGCGCTGACCTGCGGAGACGCCACCGACGGGCACCCGGCCGGCCGCCGAGGGGCACCCCCCCTCGTTGGACGCCGGAAAGCCGTCAGGTAACGTTCTTCCTGCAACGCGGATGTGGCTCAGTGGTAGAGCATCACCTTGCCAAGGTGAGGGTCGCGGGTTCGAATCCCGTCATCCGCTCGGAACCTCGGGCGCTGATCGCGAGATCAGCGCCCGCGTGCGGTGGAGTGGCCGAGAGGCGAGGCAACGGCCTGCAAAGCCGTCTACACGGGTTCAAATCCCGTCTCCACCTCGTTCTCCTCCGCGGAGCACGAGCGCGGAGGAGGGACCGGTCGCGAGACCGGGCCGGGCGATTGGCGCAGCGGTAGCGCGCTTCCCTGACACGGAAGAGGTCACTGGTTCGATCCCAGTATCGCCCACCGAAGGAACCCCAGGACTGCCGATCTCGGCGCCTGGGGTTCTGTCGTTCGACGGGCACGGACCCCGCCGAGCGGCGGTCAGCGGGCCAGCTGCAGCTCCGCCCGCACCCGCGCGTCGCCGGCCACCGTGCGGAACCCGCAGGACCGCAGCAGCCCCAGGGCTGCAGCGTCGTCACGGGTCGTGTCGGCGCGCACGATCGTCGCCCCCACCTCGCGGGCCCGGTCCAGCAGCAGGCCCAGGGCGCGGCGTCCGACGCCTCGTCCCCGGGCCTCCCGCACCAGCCAGATGCCGGTCTCCAGGACGCCTGCCTCGCCGGTCCGGCGCAACCGGACCGACCCCACCACCTGCTCGTCGTCCGGACCGCTCCCGGTGAGCTCCACGACCGCCCACGTCGCTTCCTGGCGCGGCCCGTCGAGACCCCGGCGCCGATCGCGGTGGAAGTCCCGCAGCCACTCGATCCGCTCCGGTGTCCACCGCTCCCCCGCAGTGACCGGAGGTGTCACCTCGTCCGGCGCCGCTCCGTCCAGAGCGGCTGCCACCAGCCGCGCGAGGCGCGCCTCGGTGACCGGGACCAGGTCGACCCCCACGAGCGCGGCCAGCTTGCTCCGGTCCTCGCGTAGCTGCCGCCACATCACGAGACCGGAGCCGAGGTAGCCGACCGCGAGGGCGACCCACGCGACGTCCAGCCAGAACGCGGCGTCGTCGTCGAGCAGGCGCACGGCCGCGAGGATCAGCCAGAGAACCCCGAGCGCCAGGTGGAGGCGCACGTGGAACTGCCGGCGCGAGATGTCGTCGCGGAACTCCCGGCGCCGGCGGAGGAGGGCCCCGACCTCAGCCACGGGCCGGCTCGACCCGTTCCTGCCAGAAGCGGTCCACCTGCTCCACCAGCTGCTCCAGGTTGCCGCTGTTGTCCAGGACGACGTCGGCGACGGCCCGGCGCTCCTCGTCGGTGGCCTGCGCGGCGATCCGGGCCCGGGCGTCCTCCCGGGTCGTCCCCCGCTCGACCAGCCGGGCCAGCCTGGTCTCCAGGTCCGCCTCCACGACGAGCACGAGGTCGTAGGTACCCGCCTGCCCCGTCTCCACCAGCAGCGGCACGTCGTTGACCAGGACGGCGTCCGGCGACGCCGCAGCGATGAGCTGGACGGACCGCTCGCGCACCAGCGGGTGGACGATGGCGTCGAGTCGCGCCCGGGCCTCGGGGTCGGTGAACACGACCGAGGCCAGGGCCGGCCGGTCGAGGGATCCGTCGGCCGACAGCACCGACGTCCCGAAGGCGTCGACGATCGCGGCCAGCCCGGGGGTGCCCGGCGCCACGACCTCCCGGGCGATCCGGTCGGCGTCGACGACCACCGCGCCCCGCTCGGCGAGCAGCCCCGCGACGGTGCTCTTCCCCGAGCCGATCCCACCGGTCAGTCCGATCCGCAGCATGTGCGCAGAGTAGCGACTCGACGGTCGGTACATCACGGAGAGGTAACACGACGCCGCGCCCCCCGGCGCGTCGCACGAGTCACACCAGTCACAGCACTAACTTCAGCCCCGGCGATCTTCCCCGCCGAGGAGAGGCAGAACCCATCATGTCCCGTCACAGGTCCGCACCTGGCTCATCGTCGACCCGCGCCGTCTCCAGCGGTGCCGGCCGCCACCGGGTGGGCTCCCCCGCCGGTGTCCGCTGCTCGGACATTCCCGCCGTGCGCGAGCGCATGAGCTTCCAGCAGCCGGTGACCGGGCCGCGCAACGCCTTCCTGCGCTGGCTGGTGCAGACGCCGCCCGCCGGGCGGCACACCTGGACGTTCCTCGCCGGCAACGGCGGCCGTCCCCGCACCGCCTTCGCGATCATCCTCAGCCTCTAGTCCCTCCTCGCCGGAGCGGTCCCCCGCTGCGCCCGCTCACGCCGGCGCCGGGGACACCCGGCGCGACGGCGTGGTGCGCCGACTCGGCGGCCCAGGGGGGATCTGGACCGCCGACCTCGGCACACGCGCGACGAAGGCCCCGTGGACCACTGTCCACGGGGCCTTCGTCGTCCCGCGGGCACGCCCGGCCGATACCCGCCGTCCGACCGCCGCACCGGGCCCGGACGTGCCGGAGGCCCAGGACCACGTGGGTCCTGGGCCTCCGGATCAGCGCTGAGGAATCAGCGCCGGACTACCGGGTCACTCGCCGCCGGCGAGCTTCGCCCGCAGCGCGGCCAGGGCCTCGTCGCTCGCCAGGGTGCCGCCGGTGCTGGCCGGGGCGTCCGGGCCAGCGACGTCGTCGCTGGAGTAGCTGCCGCCGGCCGCAGCCTCGGCGTCGGCCTCCTTGGCCGCCGCGATCTGCTTGCGGTGCGCCTCGAAGCGGCTCTGGGCCTCGGCGTACTGCCGCTCCCAGGTCTCCCGGGCCTCGTCGAAGCCCTCGAGCCACTCGCCCGTCTCCGGGTCGAAGCCCTCGGGGTAGATGTAGTTGCCCTGCTCGTCGTAGGACGCGGCCATGCCGTAGGCGGCCGGGTCGAACTGCTCCTCGTCGCCGACGACACCCTCGTTCGCCTGCTTGAGCGAGAGCGAGATGCGGCGACGGTCCAGGTCGATGTCGATGACCTTGACCAGGAGCTCGTCGCCGACCTGCACGACCTGCTCCGGGATCTCCACGTGGCGCTCGGCCAGCTCCGAGATGTGCACCAGGCCCTCGATGCCCTCGTCGACGCGCACGAACGCACCGAAGGGGACCAGCTTGGTGACCTTGCCCGGGACGACCTGACCGATCTGGTGGGTCCGCGCGAACTGGCGCCACGGGTCCTCCTGCGTCGCCTTCAGCGACAGGGAGACCCGCTCGCGGTCCAGGTCGACGTCGAGGACCTCGACGGTGACCTCGGTGCCGACCTCGACGACCTCGGAGGGGTGGTCGATGTGCTTCCAGGACAGCTCCGAGACGTGCACCAGACCGTCGACGCCGCCGAGGTCCACGAACGCGCCGAAGTTGACGATCGAGGAGACGACGCCGGTGCGGACCTGGCCCTTGGCGAGCTTGTTGAGGAACTCGCTGCGGACCTCGGACTGCGTCTGCTCCAGCCACTGACGGCGGGAGAGCACGACGTTGTTGCGGTTCTTGTCCAGCTCGATGATCTTCGCCTCGAGCTCACGGCCCACGTAGGGCTGCAGGTCGCGGACGCGACGCATCTCGACCAGCGAGGCCGGGAGGAAGCCGCGGAGACCGATGTCGAGGATGAGCCCACCCTTGACGACCTCGATGACGGTGCCGGTGACGACCTCGTCGGCTTCCTTCTTGGCCTCGATCGTGCCCCAGGCGCGCTCGTACTGTGCGCGCTTCTTGGAGAGGATCAGCCGCCCTTCCTTGTCCTCCTTCTGGAGGACCAGGGCTTCCACCTCGTCGCCGACCTTGACGACCTCGTTCGGGTCGACGTCGTGCTTGATGGAGAGCTCGCGCGAGGGGATGACGCCCTCGGTCTTGTAGCCGATGTCCAGCAGCACCTCGTCCCGGTCGACCTTGACGATGACGCCCTCGACGATGTCGCCATCGTTGAAGTACTTGATCGTCTGATCGATGGCGGCGAGGAAGTCCTCGGCGCTACCGATGTCGTTGATGGCGACCTGGGGGGTGCTGGAAGGACGGACCTGAGTGGAGGTCATGTGGTTGGTTGCTCCGGACGGTTTATGCGTAGGGACAGGACGACCCGCGGCCGTGCGGCCACGGGATGATCAGCGGGGAGAGCCGGCTCTGGCGTTCCGTGTGGGGAAAACCACGACAGACCTCTGGCGCATTCCTCATGGTACGGACGTCGGCAGGGCCGGGTCCACCTGGGTCCGGCACCTCCGCCGACCCCTCCGGCGTGTCACCATCGGCGTGTCATGAGCCTCCCCTCCCGCGCCGACGCCGGGCTGCCGCTGGGCAGTGACGGCTATCCCGCGGCCGGCGGCGTCGCCCGCCGTCCGGCTGGCCAGGACGAGTCCGCCCGCGCCAACCGGCGGTGGTGGGACGCCGCCGCGCGGGCCTACCTCGCCGAGCACGGCACCGACCTGGGCGACGCCGACTTCCTCTGGTGCCCCGAAGGCCTCCGGGAGGCCGACGCCGGCCTGCTGGGCGAGGTGGCGGGGCGCCGCGTGGTCGAGATCGGCTGCGGATCCGCGCCGTGCGCCCGCTGGCTCGTGCGCCAGGGCGCCGACGTCGTGGCGCTGGACCTGTCCGGCGGCATGCTCGTGCGCGCCGCTCAGCTGAACCGGGACACCGGCATCGCGGTCCCGCTGCTGCAGGCCGACGCCGGCCGGCTCCCACTGGCGACGGCGTCGATGGACCTGGCGTGCTCGGCGTACGGCGGGCTGCCCTTCGTCGCGGACGCTCGGGCGGTGCTCGCCGAGGTGGCGCGGGTGCTCCGGCCCGGCGGGCGCTTCGTGGCCTCGGTGAACCACCCGATGCGGTGGCCCTTCCCCGACTCCCCCGACCCCGAGGACCTGCAGATCACCTCGTCGTACTTCGACCGGCAGCCCTACGTGGAGACCGACGGAGCCGGCCGCACGGTGTACGTCGAGCACCACCGCACGATCGGTGACTGGGTGCGGGCCGTCGTCGGCGCCGGGCTGGTGCTCGGCGACCTCGTGGAGCCGGAGTGGACGGCGGGCCGGACCCAGAACTGGGGACAGTGGTCGCCCGAGCGCGGTGCACTGGTCCCCGGCACGCTGATCCTCGTCTGCGACAAGCCGGGCTGACCTGCCTCCCGGACGGCGTCATGCCCCGGCGAGCGGGGGCGAGCCGTGGCGGACCCAGGTCTCGCGGGCCATGGCGGTCGCCGCGGCCGTGAGCGGCACGAACAGCAGCGCTCCCGCGATCCCCCACAGCAGCCCGCCCGCCGTGACCGCGACCAGCACCGTCACCGCGTTCAGCGGCAGCCGGTTCTTCATCACCCACGGCTCGACCACGTCGTTGCCGATCTGCTGCACGACGATGACCAGGACCGCGACGAGGACGGCCGAGCCGAGCCCGCCGGAGCCGTAGGCCACCACGACGGCGACCGCCCCGGCGACGAAGGCACCGATGGTCGGGATGTAGGAGGCCAGGAACTGCAGCACCGCCAGGGTGAGCGCGAGGGGGACGCCGAGCAGCAGCAGTCCCCCGCCGATGGCGACCGCGTCGAACAGCGCCACCACGGTCAGGCCGCGGACGTAGGCGCCCAGCGTGGCCCAGCCGGCCCGGCCGGCGGCGTCCACGTCCTCCCGCACGCGGCCACCGAACTTGCCGAGGAACCACCGCCACATGCCCGGGCCGCTGGTCAGGAACAGGAACGCCAGCGCGATGGTCAGGAAGCCGGCGATCGCGAGCTCGGCGACGGTCTGGGCGGGACCGAGGAGGTCACTGGCGCTCGTGCCGCCCGATCCGTCGCCGCCCGACCCGCCGGTCCCGGAGGACGAGGTCCACGGCAGCTCCACACCCAGGCGCGAGGACAGGTCGCCCGACATCGAGCGGAACGAGTCGCGCAGCTGAGGGAGCTGGTCGGCGATGCGGGCGGCCAGGCCGAGCGCGGCACCGGTGAGCGCGACCAGCAGCAGGAGCACCATCGCGCCCGCGCTCACCCAGCGCGGGACACCGCGGCGGTCCGCCCACTGGACCAGGGGCGAGGCCACCCCGGCCAGCAGCAGCCCCACCAGCACCGCGACCAGCAGTAGGGTGAGCTTGACGGCCAGCCCCGCGAGCAGCCAGACGAGGACGGCCAGGACCAGCAGTCGTCCGCCGATCGCCGCCGAGCGGGTGAGCCATGCGGGTGCGGAGGCCGTCCGGGCGTCTTCGTCGAATGCCATGCCCCGTGGTGTTCTCGCAGGCCCGCGCCGCGACACATCGGGTCGGTGACTCGTCGATGACTCAGCGCCGTCCCGACCTGCGGGTCCGTTCCGCCGCGAGCCAGTGGCGGGCCTGCCGGGCGCCCCGCAGACGGACGACCACGACGCCGCGTGCCGCGGCGTCGGCGAGCTCGGCCTCCGTGCGCCGGCGCTTGGCCCAGAACTCCCGGCTGAGCACGATGCGCAGCGGATGGCTGGCGCGCAGCCACATCGCGACGCTCTCCCGGTTGCCGTTCCAGTAGGCCCGCCGGGTGGCCGCCCGGACCACCGAGCGGCGCAGCAGCCGGGCGGCGACCAGCGGGAACGGGTGGTCGAGCCACACGACGGCCTGCGCCTGGCCGAGGAGGCGCTCCTTCACCGGGCGGTACTGGTACTCGGTGATCCAGCGGCCGGTGGCCAGCATCGCCTCGACGTCGGCCGCGAACTCGGGCCGGGGCACCCAGCCGGGCCCGTGCCAGAGCGCGTCGAGCTCGGTGTGCGGCAGTCCGCGCAGCCGGGCCAGGGCCGCTGCCATGGTCGTCTTGCCCGCTCCGCTGCTCCCGACCACGAGCACGCGCTGGACACCATCCGGCAGCGACGGCGGCGGACCGCCGACGTAGCCACCCTCGACCTCCACGTGAGGTTCAGCCTCAGGCCTCAGTGGGCCGCGGCGTCCCAGCTGGTGCCGAACCCGACCGAGACCTCCAGGGGCACGGACAGCTCCGCGGCGCCGGCCATCTCGCGGCGCACCAGGCCCTCCAGCGCCTCCCGCTCACCCGCCGCGACCTCGAGCACCAGCTCGTCGTGGACCTGCAGCAGCATCCGGGAGCGCAGCCCCTCGGCGGCGATCGCCTTCTCCACGTTGAGCATCGCGACCTTGATGACGTCGGCGGCCGAACCCTGGATGGGCGCGTTGAGCGCCATCCGCTCGGCCATCTGCCGGCGCTGCCCGTTGTCGCTGGTGAGGTCGGGCAGGTAGCGCCGCCGGCCCAGCGTGGTCTCGGTGTACCCGGTCTGCCGGGCGTCGTCGACGACCCCGTCGAGGTAGTCGCGGATGCCACCGAAGCGCTCGAAGTAGGCGTGCATCTGCTCCCGCGCCTCCTCCACGGAGATGCGCAGCTGCCCCGAGAGCCCGTAGGCGCTCAACCCGTAGGCCAGCCCGTAGCTCATCGCCTTGATGCGGCGGCGCATCTCCGGGTCGACCTCGGAGATCGGGATGTCGAAGGCCCGCGACGCGACGAAGGAGTGCAGGTCCTCCCCCGACGTGAACGCCTCGATCAGACCCTCGTCACCGGACAGGTGCGCCATGATCCGCATCTCGATCTGGCTGTAGTCGGCCGTCATCAGCGACTCGTAACCGGCGCCGACGACGAAGGCCTGGCGGATGCGGCGACCCTCGGCGGTGCGGATCGGGATGTTCTGCAGGTTCGGGTCGGTCGAGGAGAGCCGGCCGGTGGCGGCGATGGTCTGCTGGAACGTGGTGTGGATCCGCGAGGCGTCGTCGACCATCGGGATGAGCCCGTCGATGACGGTGCGCAACCGGGTCACGTCGCGGTGCCGTAGCAGGTGCTCCAGGAACGGGTGACCGGTCGAGGCCAGCAGCGAGGTCAGCGCGTCGGCGTCGGTGGTGTAGCCGGTCTTGTTCTTCTTGGTCTTGGGCAGGCCCAGCTCGTCGAACAGCACCGTCTGCAACTGCTTGGGCGAGCCGAGGTTCACCTCCCGGCCGATCACCGCGTAGCACTCGGCGGCGGCCGCGGCGACGCCCTCGGCGAACTCCTTCTGCAGGTCGTGCAGGAAGTCCAGGTCCACCGCGATGCCGCGGTACTCCATGGCCGCCAGCACGCGGGTGAGCGGCAGCTCGATGCCGCCGAGCAGCGCGTCCCCGCCCTTCGAGCCGAGCACCTGCTCCAGGGCGTCGGAGAGGTCGTTGACCGCCACGGCCTTGAGGACGTCGGCGTGCGCGGCCTCGCGCGCCACGTCGTCCTCCGTCGGGCCGAGCCCGTCCAGGGTCAGCTGGCCCTCGGGCTCGGCGGTGTCCTTGAGCTCGCGCCGCAGGTACCGCACAGCCAGGTCGCCCAGGTCGAAGGACCGCTGCCCGGGCATCGCGAGGTAGGCCGCCAGCGCGGTGTCGCTGAGCACGCCCTCGAGCTCCCAGCCGCGCGCCCAGATCGCCAGCAGCGGCCCCTTGACCTCGTGCACGACCTTGCTGGCCGCCGGATCGGCGAGCCAGGCCGCGAGCGCCTGCTCGTCGGCGACGTCCAGGGACGGGCCGACGTCGACGAAGGTGGCGGCGCCGTCGCCGGCCGCCAGCGCGAGGCCGGTCAGCTCGCCGGTGCCGCGACCCCAGGTGCCGCGGAAGATGACGCCGGTGTGGCCCTCGCGCGCGTGGGCGTCCAGCCACTCCCCCAGCCCGCCGCGGGCGACCTCGTCGAGCTCCACCTCGAAGCCGCCCTCGACCTCGGGCTCGGCGCTGGTGAGGGTGGCGAACAGGCGGTCGCGCAGCACGCGGAACTGCAGGTTGTCGAAGAGCGTGTGCACCTCGTTGCGGTCCCATGCCTGGACGGCGAGGTCGGCGGGCCCCACCTCCAGCGGCACCGCCCGGTCCAGCTCGGTGAGCCGGCGGTTCTGCAGCACCGAGGAGAGGTGCTCGCGCAGCTTCTCCCCCACCTTGCCCTTGACCGTGTCGACCTGGTCGACCAGCGCGTCGAGGTCGCCGTACTCGCGGATCCACTTCGCCGCGGTCTTCTCCCCGACGCTGGGGATGCTGGGCAGGTTGTCGCTCGGGTCGCCCCGCAGTGCGGCGAAGTCCGGGTACTGCGCCGGCGTCAGGCCGTACTTCTCCTCGACCGCCTCGGGGGTGAACCGGGTCATGTCCGAGACGCCCTTGCGCGGGTAGAGCACCGTGACGTGCTCGTTGACCAACTGGAGGGCATCGCGGTCACCGGTGCCGATCAGCACGTCCATGCCCTGCTCGACGGCCTGCACGGTGAGCGTGGCGATGACGTCGTCGGCCTCGTAGCCCTCCGCCGTGATCACCGGGACCCGCAGCGCGCCGAGCACCTCCTGCACGAGGCTGACCTGGCCGCGGAAGTCGGTCGGGCTCTCGGCGCGATTGGCCTTGTACTCGGCGAAGATCTCGCTGCGGAAGGTCTTCCGCCCCACGTCGAACGCCACGGCCAGGTGCGTGGGCTGCTCGTCCCGCAGGATGTTGATCAGCATCGACGTGAAGCCGTAGACGGCGTTGGTCGGCTGGCCCGTCGTCGTCGAGAAGTTCTCGACCGGCAGCGCGAAGAAGGCCCGGTAGGCCAGCGAGTGGCCGTCCAGGAGCAGGAGCCGCGGACGGGTGCCCGGCATCGTGGGAGCGGCGGGCGCGGAGGTGGAGACCGGAGCGGACATCGCCGTCGATCCTAGGTGCGGGCTCCGACATCGAAGGCGGCCGTGGTCCTGGCTACGGTGCCCGGGTGACCACTCCTCCTCCCGACTGGCTGTCCGGCACCGAGCAGAGCCCGCTGGACGACAAGCTCGGCATCCAGATCGTCGACTACGCCCCCGACCGGCTGGTCGCGACCATGCCGGTCGCCGGCAACGAGCAGCCCTTCGGCCTGCTGCACGGTGGCGCCACCTGCTCACTGGTGGAGACCATCGGCTCGGTGGCGGCTGCCATCGGAGCGGGGCCCGGCAAGCAGGTGGTCGGGATCGAGCTGAACGCCAGCTACCTGCGGGCGGCGACGTCCGGCACGGTGACGGCCGTGTGCACGCCGGTGCGCCGGGGACGCACGCTGTCGACCTTCCTGATCGAGGTCAGCGACGACGAGGGCCGGGCGACCGCGACCGCGCGGCTCACCTGCATGACGCTCAGCGGACCGCAGTAGCCGACGGCAGCGGGGGCACCCGCCGCCGTCCCACGCCGGGCACCCGGCGCGCCAGCGGGATGATGCCCAGGCGCCGGCGCTGCCAGGCCGACAGCGAGCGGCCCAGCGTGTGCACCGAGGCGATGCGCCGGGTGGTCAGCGGCGCGAAGCCCATGCGGGCGAAGAAGCGCTGCCGGTCGGCCTCCTGCGCCACCGCGGCGACGACGTAGGCCGCACCGTTCTCCCCCGCGTACGCCACGGCCGCGGCCAGCAGGGCCGCGCCGACCCCGGACCTCCGGTGCTCGCGGTGCACCACGAACGTGTCCACCGTGACCTGCGGCGTGCCCAGCACCAGCGACAGCGGGTCCAGACCGAGCACGGCCAGGCCGACCCCGACCTCGCCGTCCTCCTGCGGGCCCTCGGGAGCCGGCAGGACGGCGAGCACGACGCGGTGCCCGGCGTCCTCGAGCAGGCGGCGGAACCCGGCACCCGCGGCGTGCACCGGCGGATGCCCGGTCAGCACCTCCTCGGTGTGGGCCTCGACCCGGTGCTGACGGACCAGTTCCAGGACGAGGGGCAGGTCCTCAGGACGAGCCACGCGCGTGACCACCCTGGACCGCGATGCAGATCCTGGCACAGCTGCCTCCCCCTACGAGTTGAGCGCAGGTTGCACCGTTGTGCACAACCGGTAGCGGCGGCGCGCCGTCCCCTGTGACGCACGGTGCCGGCGGTGCGAGATGCGACCGCACGGTGAGCAAACGGCCCCGGCGGACTACGACCGGACGCGCCGGGGCCCGGGCGTCGGTGCGACACCCGGGCCCCGGTGGAGGACCTCCAGCTCAGCCGCTCAGACGTCGCCGCCCAGGTAGGCCGCCCGCACGCTGTCGTCGGCGGCCAGCTCCCGGCCGGTGCCGGTGCGGACCACCTCGCCGGTCTCCAGGATGTAGGCCTGGTCGGCGATCTTGAGCGCCTGCGCGGCGTTCTGCTCGACCAGCAGGATCGTCGTCCCCTGCTCCCGGATCTCCTTGATGATCGAGAAGATCTGCTGGATCAGCTTGGGCGCCAGCCCCATCGACGGCTCGTCGAGCAGCAGCAGCGTCGGGTGGGACATGAGCGCCCGGCCGATGGCCAGCATCTGCTGCTCACCGCCGGACATCGTGCCGGCCGCCTGGTCCCGACGCTCGTGCAGCCGCGGGAACAGGGCGAACACCCGCTCCAGGTCCGCCGACCGCGTCTGCGCCCGGTCGGCGCGCGCGTACGCGCCCATGTCCAGGTTCTCGACGACGGACATGCCCGGGAAGATGCGCCGTCCCTCGGGAGACTGGCTGATGCCCAGCGGCACCCGCTCGTGCGAGGGCATGTGGGTGATGTCCCGGCCCTGGAACCGGACGGCGCCCGCGCGCACCTTGCGCAGCCCGGAGAGGGTCTTCAGGGTCGTGGTCTTGCCGGCGCCGTTGGCCCCGATGAGGGTGACCACCGCACCCTGCTCGACCGAGAAGGTGATGTTCCGGATGGCCTCGATGCGCCCGTAGTTGACGCACAGCCCGTCCACCTCGAGCAGCATCAGAGATCCCCCTCCTCGTCGGCGTCGTCGTCGACCTCGGTTCCGAGGTAGGCCGCGATGACCGCCGGGTCGTTGCGGACGTCGGCCGGCACGCCCTCGGCGATCTTGCGGCCGAACTCCAGGACCGCGACCCGGTCGCTGACGCCCATGACCAGGCTCATGTCGTGCTCGATGAGCAGCACGGTGAGGCCGCGGTCGCGGATGCTCCGGATCAGCTCCAGGAGCTGGGCCTTCTCCGCCGGGTTGAACCCGGCGGCCGGCTCGTCCAGGCAGAGCAACTTCGGCTTCGTCGCCATGGCACGGGCGATCTCCAGCCGGCGCTGGTCGCCGTAGGAGAGGTTGCGGGCCAGCTCGTCGGCCTGCCGCTCCAGGCCGAGGAACCGCATGACCTCGCGCGCGGTCTCCTCGCCCTCCCGCTCCTCGCGGCGGTGCCGCGGGGTGCGGAACAGCGCGTCGACCACGTTCGTCCTGTGGTGCGCGTCGGCGCCGACCAGCACGTTCTCCAGCGCCGTCATGTTGCCGAACAGCCGGATGTTCTGGAACGTGCGCGCGATGCCCAGGCGGGTGATCGCGAACCGCTTGCGCTTCCCCAGCGGCTCACCGGCGAACCGCACCTCGCCGGAGGTCGGCTGGTAGACGCCGGTCATGACGTTGAAGCAGGTGGTCTTGCCGGCGCCGTTGGGCCCGATGAGCCCGAGGATCTCGCCCTCGCGCACGTCGAAGCTCACGTGGTCCAGCGCCTTGAGCCCACCGAACTGGATGCTCACGTCGTCGACCGACAGCAGCGCCGCCCCCTCCCGGGTGGTGGGCTGCGCGGTCGCAGCGGTGCTAGGCACGTGCGCTCCCCTCCTCGACGGCGTCGAGCTCGTGATCGACGGCTTCCGCGCGTCTCGTGCGCCGGGGCGGCAGGAGGCCCTGCGGCCGGAAGTTCGACAGCAGCAGCAGCGCGAGGCCGAACACCAGCAGGCGCCACTCCTCGAAGCCGCGGAAGCGCTCCGGCAGGTAGGCCACCACGATCGCGCCGAGGATCACGCCGTACCGGTTGCCTGCGCCACCGACGACCACGGCCGCCAGGAACAGGATCGAGAGGAGCAGCGCGAAGGACTCGGGGTTGATGAACCCCTGCCGCGAGGCGAACAGGGCGCCGGAGAGGCCGCCGACGAACGCGCCGGTGGCGAAGGCCAGCAGCTTGAACCGGAACGTCGGGACGCCCATGAGCTCGGCGGCGTCCTCGTCCTCCCGGGTCGCCTCCCAGGCCCGGCCCACGCGCGAGAGCCGCAGCATCCGGTCCGCGCCGAGGATGACGAAGATGAGCGTGAGGGCGAGCCAGTAGTACGGCGCCTGGTCGGCCACGCCGAAGACGAGGAACGTCGTCGTGTCGTCCAGGTCGATCAGCGCCGTCGCCCCCTCCCACTGCAGGTGGGGGATCTCGAACAGTTCGATGCTCGGGGGGCGGGGCACCCCGGTGATGCCCTTGGCCGCTCCGAGCCACTCGGTGTTGAGCGCGGTGAGCCGGATGATCTCGCCGAACCCGAGGGTCACGATCGCCAGGTAGTCGCCGCGCACCCGGAGGGTCGGCCAGCCCAGCAGGATGCCGGAGATCGTCGTGAGGACGACCGCGAGCGGGATGAGCGCCCACCAGGCCAGTTCCGCCTGCAGCGAGCCGAACACCGCGACCGTGTAGGCGCCGACGGCGTAGAAGCCGACGTACCCCAGGTCCAGCAGGCCCGCGTACCCGAGGACGACGTTGAGCCCCAGGGCGACCAGCACGTAGCTGGCGACGGTGAACAGCACGGCCCCGAAGTCGGTGTCGGGCGTGCTGATGATCGGCAGCTCGAGCAGCGGCAGCGCGTAGAGGAACAGCACCAGCAGGCCGATCAGCACCCACTTGACCGGGGTGGGCAGGCCGGTCAGGCGGCGCGCGAACGCGCTCCGGTCCCAACCGAGCCGGGGGCCCCGCACGCCGGTGCGTGCGACACCGGGCGAGCTCTCGGGGGAAGCCTTTCCCTGAGTCATGCGCGAGCCCTCCCCAGGCTTTCGCCGAGCAGGCCGGTGGGCCGGAACAGCAGGATGGTGACCAGGAGCAGGAAGGCGACGACGTCGCGCCACTCCGAGCCCACGAGAGCCGAACCGTAGTTCTCGGCCAGGCCCAGGACGAAGCCGCCCAGCAGTGCCCCGCGGACGTTGCCGATGCCCCCCAGCACGGCGGCGGTGAACGCCTTGACCCCGAGCAGGAAGCCGGCGTTCCAGCGGGTGACGCCGAAGCGCATCAGGTACAGCAGCGCGGCGGCGCCGGCCATGATGCCGCCGACGAGGAACGTGGCGCGGATGATCCGGTTGCGGTTGACGCCCATGAGCGCCGCGGCCTCGGAGTCCTGCGCGACGGCGCGGATGCCGCGGCCGGTGCGGGTGCGGCGGATGAACTGGTCGAGCGCCACCATCATCACGACCGCGCTGACGATGATGATCACGTCGACGTTGGTGACGGTGTAGCCGCCGATGCTGAACAGACCCTCGGTCTCGAGGGGGTTCTGGAAGCGGGTGTTGTCGCGTGCCGAGCGGACGTAGGGGTCCAGGTCGTCGCGCAGGCCGATCCAGCCGGCGACCCGGTCCCGCAGGCCCATGAGCTCGGCCAGGGCGAAGCTCGCACCGATCGCGCTGATGAGCGCCACCAGCCGGGGGGCGTCGAGGCGGATCAGCCGGCGGTAGGCGACCCGCTCCAGGAGCAGCGCCACCCCTCCGCTCACGGTCATGGCGGCGAGCAGGGCCAGCAGGAGGACGCCGATGACCACCGGCAGCGCGCTGCCGGGGGCGACTCCCAGGGCCACGGTCACCCAGACCGCGGCGAAGCTGCCGTACACCCAGACTTCGGAGTGGGCGAAGTTGATCAGTTGCAGCACGCCGTAGACGAGCGTGTAGCCGAGCGCGACGAGGCCGTAGACCGCGCCGAGAACGAGACCTGTGACGGTGAGCTCGACGAAGTTGTTGATCAGGAAGGACACAAGGTCTCCGAGCAGCAGGTGGCGACGCGGCCGGGTCTCCTCAGCGAGGAGGCCCGGCCGCGCCCTGGTCGGTCAGCGGGAGATCAGTCGGTCTGGATCTCCTGGTCGGCGACGATCTCGCCGTTCTCGACCGTGTAGGCCCACACCGAGACCTCCTGCGGCTCGCCGGACTCGTCGAAGGTGATGGTCTTCGTGATGCCCTCACCCTCGTAGTCGTTGATCCACTCGAGCAGCGACTCGCGGTCGGTGTTGCCCTCCAGGATGCCCTCGAGCATCACGTTGGCCGCGTCGTACGCCTCGGCCGAGTAGGTCGCCGGGGCGGTGCCGAAGGCCTCCTCGAAGGCGGTGAAGAACTCCTGCTGCTCCTCCGGCGGGAGGCACGGGCAGGTGATGATCGTGCCCTCGGCGGCGTCACCGGCGGCCTCGATGAAGCCCGGGTCCTTCACGCCGTCGGCGACGACGAAGGTGGCGTCGACGTCGGCACCGCGCATCTGCTGCACGAGCAGGCCGGCCTCGGCGTAGTAGCCGCCGAAGAAGACCGCGTCGGCACCGGAGTCGCGGATCGCCGTGATGGTCGCGGAGAAGTCGGTCTGCCCGGTCTGGATGGTGTCGGTGCCCACGACGGCGTCGCCGAGGTCCTCTTCCACGATCTGGGCCAGGCCGGCGCCGTAGGCCGAGGCGTCGTCGACGACGAAGACGCTGTCGCTGCCCAGGACGTCCTGGATGTAGGTGGCCGCCGCCGGGCCCTGGGTGGCGTCGTTGCCCAGGACGCGGTGGAAGGTGTCCCAGCCGTTCTCGGACAGCTCGGGGTTGGTGGCCGACGCGGAGATCGTCGGCAGGCCCCCCTCGGCGAAGATCGGGCCGGCGGTGTCGGACTCACCCGAGAACGCCGGGCCGACGACGCCGATGACCGCGTCGTCGCCGATCGCCTGCGTGGCCAGACCGGTGGCCTGGTTCGGGTCGCCGGCGGAGTCGTACGCCTCCAGCTCCACCTGGCAGTCGTCGTTCTCCTCGTTGAACTGGTCGACCGCGAGCTGGACACCGTTGCGGATGTTGATGCCGAGGTTGGCCGCGGCACCGGTCAGGGCGCCGAAGTAGGCGATCGCGACGTCCTCACAGGTGCCGGCCTCGCCGCCACCACCGGACGAGGCCTCGTTGTCGTCGCCGCCCGAGGTGCCGCAGGCGGTGAGCGCCAGCGCCATGGCGAGCAAAGGCGCGCCCGTCTTGACCGAGAAACGCACATGTCCTCCAGAGCCGGATCGGCGGTCCGCTGGTCGGACCCGCCGGTGGTCGTTGCCGTCCCGATGGGCGGCTGGGAAACAGTAGGGCGCAACCAGGTGGACGCGGAGCGGCCCCGACGTTTCGTGACCGTCTCGTGATCGCGCCGCCCGGCGTGCTCGGAACCCGGCGGGATGGGGAAGAACACCCCCCGCCGACCGCCGTCGGAACGTTCGTAGGCGACCCGATTTCCAGGCCGAAGATCGACAGGTGTGCTGGTGACTGGAGTCGCTATAACGACGGTCGTACCCAGGTACCTCAGGCGGAGCCGGGCTCCGGAGGCACGCCCTCGGCGAGGATCCGCTCGGCGAGCGCCTTCATGGACGTCCGGTCGTTCATGGCGGTGCGCTGCAGCCAGCGGAAGGCGTCGGCCTCGGTCACCCCGCGCTCCGCCATGAGCCGCCCCTTGGCCTTCTCCACGACCTGCCGGGCCGCCAGGCGCTCCTCGAGCGTGCGCACCTCGCCGTCCAGCGCCGCCATCTCCGCGAACCGGCCGCGCGCGACCTCGATCGCGGGCACGAGGTCGTTCTTCGAGAACGGCTTGACCAGGTAGGCCATCGCCCCTGCGTCCCGCGCCCGCTCGACCAGTTCGCGCTGGCTGAAGGCGGTCAGCACGATGACGGGGGCGATGCGGGCCGACGCGATCTGCTCGGCCGCCGAGAGACCGTCGAGGACCGGCATCTGGATGTCCAGGATCACCAGGTCCGGCGCCAGCTCCGTGGCGCGGTCCACGGCCTGTTGCCCGTCGCCGACCTCGGCGACGACCTCGTACCCCTCTTCCTCGAGCATCTCCTTGAGGTCGAGACGGATGAGTGCTTCGTCCTCCGCGATGAGGACCCTGGCCGGCACGCTGCTCACGGGCCGAGCCTAGCGACGCCGGGGCCCGTCCAGCCCCCGCTACGCTGATCCGGCTGCCGGTCCACCGGCACGCCCCCGTACCCCAATCGGCAGAGGGAGCGGATTCAAAACCCGCGCAGTGTGCGTTCGAGTCGCACCGGGGGCACCGTGCTTGATCGTCGTCCTCCGGACGACACCGCGGCCACGTGCCGTTCCGCCGTTGCGCTGAGCCCATCCCTGCTCCTCGTCGCGGACCCTCCGGGCCCCCTCCTCGGTCAGCCTCGCGGGGCGGCTCCTGTTCCAGCGTCTTCGTCTCGCTTCCCGTCACTCCTCGGGGGACCCTCCGGGCCCCCGCTCGTCACGACCGCCTCCGGCGCGCTGGTCCGGAGCCGCGTGCTGCCGCTCCGCACGACCCCATACCGTGGGGTCCGTGACCGAGCCTGCGCCGCACATGACTCCCGAGCAGTTCCGGCAGCACGGCCACGAGGTCGTGGACTGGATCGCCGACTACTGGGCGCGGGTCGGCTCCCTCCCGGTGCGGTCGACGGTGGCGCCGGGCGACGTGCGGGCGGCGCTGCCCACCGCTCCCCCGGAGCAGGGCGAGCCCTTCGCCGACGTCCTCGGCGACCTCGACCGGGTCGTCGTGCCCGGGCTCACGCACTGGCAGCACCCCGGCTTCTTCGGCTACTTCCCCGCGAACACCTCCGGGCCGTCGGTCCTCGGCGACCTCGTCTCGGCCGGGCTCGGTGTCCAGGGCATGTCCTGGGTGACCAGCCCCGCCGCGACCGAGCTCGAGCAGCACGTCATGGACTGGTTCGCCGAGCTGCTCGGGCTGCCGGAGTCCTTCCGGTCCACCGGGACCGGCGGCGGCGTCGTCCAGGACTCCAGCTCCGGCGCGAACCTCGTCGCGCTCCTCGCCGCCCTGCACCGCGCCAGCGGCGGCGCCACCGTCCGCCGCGGCGTGGAGCCCGAGCGCGCCACCGTGTACGTCTCCGCCGAGACCCACTCCTCCATGGAGAAGGCCGTCCGGATCGCCGGCCTGGGCAGCGACGCGGTCCGCATCGTCGAGGTCGACGGCGACCTGGCGATGAACCCCGGCGCGCTCGCCGCCCGGATGGAGCGCGACGTGGCCCGCGGGTACACGCCGGTCCTCGTCTGCGCCACGGTGGGCACCACGTCGACCACCGCGGTGGACCCGCTCGCGGCGATCGGCCCCATCTGCCAGAAGCACGGCGCGTGGCTGCACGTCGACGCCGCGTACGCCGGCGTCAGCGCGGTCGTCCCCGAGCTGCGCGGCCTCCAGGACGGCGTCGAGTGGGCCGACAGCTACACCACCGACGCGCACAAGTGGCTGCTCACCGGCTTCGACGCCACCCTCTTCTGGGTCGCCGACCGCGCCGCCCTCACCGGCGCGCTGGCGATCCTCCCCGAGTACCTCCGCAACGCCGCCACGGATGCCGGCGCCGTCGTGGACTTCCGCGACTGGCAGATCCCGCTCGGGCGTCGTTTCCGGGCCCTCAAGCTGTGGTTCGTGCTGCGCTGGTACGGCGCCGAGGGGCTGCGCGCGCACATCCGCGGCTCCGTCGCCCTCGCCCAGGAGCTCGCCGGGTGGGCCGAGGCCGACGAGCGGTTCGACGTCCTGAGCCCGCACCCGTTGTCGCTGGTCTGCCTGACGCCGCGCTGGCCGTCGGGGGTGGACGCCGACGTCGCCACGATGACCCTGCTCGAACGGCTCAACGACGGCGGCGAGGTGTTCCTGACCCACACCACGGTGCGCGGCCGGGCCGTGCTCCGGGTCGCCGTCGGCGCACCGACGACGACGCGCGCCCACGTCGAGCGGGTCTGGACGCTGCTGTGCGAGGGCCACGACTGGCTCGCGGCCGACTTCGCCGCCCAGGCCGCCGAGCAGGCCGCCGCCCGCGAGGCCGAACGCCGGCGCGCCGAGGCGGAGAGCGCCCCGCCCCGGCCCGTCGAGTCCGGGAGCGACGAGACCGGGAGCGACGACACCGGCAGCGATGGCACCGGGAGCGGCGAGGCCCCGACCGAGACCGCGAGCGCAGAGGCCCCGCGCGAGACTGGGGGCGCCGAGGCCCGGACCGAGGCAGACCCGGCGGGGTCGACGGCAGAGCACCCCTGACCGCGGGGCGGCTACCGGTCCGACCGCGCCGGTACCGCCCTGCAGCGCGGTACCGGCAGCCGCGCGGCGGCAGCGGGGCTCGCCGGGCTCAGCGCGACAGCGGCCGGATGAGCCCCTGCTGGCTGACCGTGGCCACGTGGGTGCCGTCGGCGGCCCAGATCTGCCCGAAGCACAGCGCCCGCCCGTGCGAGGCCGCCGGGCTGTCGGTCTCGTAGAGGAACCACTCGTCGGCCCGCACCCGCTGGTGGAACCACACCGCGTGATCGAGGCTGGATCCCGCCGTCCTCCCCCAGCCGCCGCCCATGCGCGCCGTCCCGGCGCCGAGCAGGCTGAGGTCGCTGGCGAACGTCAGCGCGGCGCCGTGCACCGCCTGGTCGTCGGGCAGCTCGCCGGCGACCCGCATCCACGTCCAGGACTTCGTGTCCGGGTAGGACTTCGGGGGCCGGTCGAAGGGGTGCTCAAGCATCCGCTGTTCCACCGCCATGCCGAGGCTCATCGCGGCCCGCGCCTCGTCGCCGCGCGCGGCCAGCAGCTCGACGAAGGTGGGCAGGCTCTCCGGGGCCGGCACGTCCGGCATCGGCAGCGCGTGCTCGGCGTACGCGGCCTCCCCCGCCGAGGCGTCGGCGGTGAGCGCGAAGATCGCGACGTCCCGCTCGCCGCGTCGCTGCCAGGCGACGACCCGGCGGGTGCTGAACGTCCGGCCGTCCCGCATCCGCTCGACCGCGTAGCGGATCTCCTCGTTCGGGTCCCCCGGGCGCAGGAAGTACGAGTGCAGCGAGTGGACGCCGCGCCCCTCCGGCAGCGTGCTGGAGGCCGCCATGAGGGCCTGGCCGGCCACCTGCCCGCCGAAGATGCGCTGCATGGTCGTGCCCGGGGTCTTGCCGACGAAGGTGTCGGGCTCGCGCTCCTCGAGCGCCAGGACCGACATCAGGGCCGCCGCCTGCGTGTTCTCGCCGCCGGCGCTCACGAGTCGGTCCCGACCTCGTGCACCCGCATCAGGTTCGTCGAGCCCACCGTGTTCGGCGGACTGCCCGCCACGACCACGACCCGGTCGCCGACCTTGAGCCGTCCGATGGACAGCAGCGAGAAGTCCACCTGGGCGACCATGTCGTCGGTGTGCGCCACCTCGGGGACCAGGAAGGTCTCCACGCCCCACGACAGCGCCAGCTGGCTGCGGACCCGTGCGTCGACGGTGAAGGCCAGCAGCGGCTGGTAGGGGTGCAGGGCCGACAGCCGGCGCGCGGTCTCACCGGTCTGCGTGAACGTGGCCAGCGCCTTGACGTCGAGGGCCTCGCCCACGTCCTTGGCGGCCCGCACGATCGCCCCGGAGCGCGACCTCGAGCGCCGGGCCACCTCGGGGACGGGCATGTGGTCGCTCTCGACCGCGTCGATGATCCGCTCCATGGTGCGCACCGCCGCGATCGGGTGCGCCCCCACCGACGTCTCGCCCGACAGCATCACCGCGTCGGTGCCGTCGAGCACCGCGTTGGCGACGTCGGAGGCCTCGGCGCGGGTCGGTCGCGAGTTGGTGATCATCGACTCGAGCATCTGGGTGGCCACGATCACCGGCTTGTTGCGCTCCCGCGCCGCCTGGATCGCCCGCTTCTGCACCAGCGGCACGCGTTCCAGCGGCAGCTCCACGCCCAGGTCGCCGCGCGCCACCATGATGCCGTCGAAGGCCTCCACGATCTCGTCGAGCCGCTCGACCGCCTCGGGCTTCTCCAGCTTGGCGATGATCGGGACCTCGATGTCCTCCTGCCGCATGATCTCGCGCACCAGCTCGGCGTCGGCGGCCGAGCGGACGAACGACAGCGCGATGAAGTCCGCGCCCAGCTGGAGGGCGAAGCGGAGGTCGAGCTCGTCCTTGTCCGACAGCGCGGGCACGCTGACCGCCACGCCGGGCAGCGACAGCCCCTTGTTGTTCGAGACCGGGCCGCCCTCGATGACCAGGCAGACCACGTCCGGTCCCTGGACGGCGAGCACCGTGAGGGCCAGCTTGCCGTCGTCGACGAGCAGGCGGTCGCCGACCTGGACGTCGTTGGCGAGGTCCTTGTAGGTCGTGGACACGCGCGAGGCGGTGCCCTCGACGTCGTCGACGGTGATGACGACCTGGCTGCCGGTGGGCCAGTCGACCGGGCCGTCGGCGAACGTGCCGAGCCGGATCTTGGGGCCCTGCAGGTCGGCCAGGACGGCGACCGCGTGCCCGGTGCGGTCGGAGGCCTCGCGCACCCGCTGGTAGGCGGTGGCGTGGTCGGCGTGCGCGCCGTGGCTGAAGTTGAGGCGGGCGACGTCCATGCCGGACTCGACGAGCGCGACGATCTGCTCGGCGGAGCTCGTGGCCGGACCCAGGGTGCAGACGATCTTGGCGCGGCGGGACATGCTCAGAACGCTAGTTCACCGTGGCCCTCCGGACCGCACCGCGGTCAGGAGCCGTTCCCCACACGGGCGAGGAGCTTCGTGCCGCCCGCGCGGAGCCGGCCGGGCCGCCCCTCGCCGGGACGACACGGTGAGCGGCGCCCCGGAGGCGCGGGCAGCACCCGCGCCTCCGGGGCGTCCTACCGCAGCGCGACGGCGGTCGGCGTGACCGGGCGCGGCAGCGCCGAGGCGCCGGTCAGCCAGGTGTCCGCGGCGGCCGCCGCGGCACGCCCCTCCGCGATGGCCCACACGATGAGCGACTGCCCGCGGCCCATGTCACCGGCCACGAACACGCCGGGCACGGTGGACATGAACTCGCTGTCGCGGACGACGTTGTCGCGCTGGTCCATCTCGACGCCCAGCGTGTCCAGCAGGCCCTCGCGCTGCGAGCCGGTGAACCCCATGGCCAGGAAGACCAGGTCCGCCGGCAACTCGCGCTCGCTGCCCTCGATCTTCTCGAACCGCCCGTCGACCCGCTCGACCTCGTGCAGCAGCAGCGCCCGCACGGTGCCGTGGGCGGGGCCCTCCTCATGGCCCAGGAATCGCTCGGTGTTGACCGAGTACAGGCGCTCGCCGCCCTCCTCGTGGGCACTCGAGACCCGCATGATCATCGGGTAGGTCGGCCACGGGTTGGCGCCCTGGTCCCGGCGGTCCGGGGGCGCCGGCATGATCTCCAGCTGCGTCACCGAGGCCGCGCCCTGGCGGTGGGCCGTGCCGAGGCAGTCCGCGCCGGTGTCGCCACCACCGATGATCACCACGTGCTTGCCGGCGGCGTTGATCGGCGGGTCGTCCAGCTCGCCGAGCGCCTGCCGGTTGCCCAGCGGGAGGTACTCCATCGCCAGGTGGATACCGGCCAGCTCGCGTCCCGGGGCGGGCAGGTCACGGCCGACCGTGGCGCCGCCGGCCAGCACGACGGCGTCGTAGTCGGCCCGCAGCTGCTCGGTGGACAGGTCCTGCTCCCCCGCACCGCCGACCTCGACACCGGTGACGAAGCGGGTGCCCTCGGCGCGCATCTGGTCCAGCCGCCGGTCCAGGACGGACTTCTCCATCTTGAACTCGGGGATGCCGTAGCGGAGCAGGCCGCCGATGCGGTCGGCCCGCTCGTAGACGGTGACGTCGTGCCCGGCGCGGGTGAGCTGCTGGGCGGCGGCGAGGCCCGCGGGACCCGACCCGACGACGGCGACCTTCTTGCCGGTGCGCTCGGTGGGGTTGACCGGTGCGACCCAGCCCTCGTCCCAGGCCCGGTCGATGATCTCCCACTCGATCTGCTTGATGGTGACCGGCGACTCCTGCAGGTTGAGCACGCAGGAGCCCTCGCACGGCGCCGGGCAGAGCTTCCCGGTGAACTCGGGGAAGTTGTTCGTCGCGTGCAGCCGCTCGATGGCGTCGTGCCAGTCGTCGCGCCGGGCCAGGTCGTTCCACTCGGGGATCAGGTTGGCCACCGGGCAGGCGTGGTGGCAGAACGGGATGCCGCAGTCCATGCAGCGGGCCGCCTGCTTGCGCACCTCCGCCGTCGGGAAGAGCGGGTCCTCCCCGTTCTGCCGGGCGACGTAGACGTCCTTCCAGTCCCGGATGCGGACCTCGACGGGACGCCGCGGGGGCAGCTCCCGCTCGAACTTCAGGAATCCGGTGGTGTCAGCCACGGGGGTTCCTCCTCGGAAGAGCAGCGACATCGGCGATGTGGACGGCACGCGGGCGGGGAGGCGACCAGATCGCCGATCTGGCCGGGGTCGTGTCAGCCACGAGCAGCCTCCATGACGGCGAGATCGACATCGGTCCCGTTGGCCTCGGCCATCCGCTGCGCGTCCAGCGCCCGCTTGAAGTCCCGCGGCATGATCACGCTGAACTGCGCGGACCAGCGTCCCCAGTCCGCCAGCAGCGCGGTCGCCACCGGGGACTCGGTCTCGGCGGCGTAGCGCACCAGCACGTCGCGCAGCCACTGCGCCGACTCGCCGTCCAGCGGCTCGACGTCGACCATCTCGCCGTTCACTCGGTGGCGGGCCAGGTCGAGCACGTACCCGATGCCGCCGGACATGCCGGCCGCGATGTTGCGCCCGGTCGCGCCCAGGATGACCGCGCGGCCGCCGGTCATGTACTCCAGCGCGTGGTCGCCCACGCCCTCGACGACCGCGAGCGCCCCGGAGTTGCGGACGCAGAACCGCTCGCCGACCCGGCCGCGCAGGAAGATCTCGCCGCCCGTCGCGCCGTAGCCGATGACGTTGCCGGCGATCACGTTGTCCTCGGCGGCGAAGGTCGCCTCCCGCGAGGGCCGCACGATGATCCGGCCGCCCGACAGGCCCTTGCCCACGTAGTCGTTGGCGTCCCCGAACAGCCGCATGGTGATCCCGCGCGGCACGAAGGCACCGAACGACTGCCCGGCCGACCCACCGAAGGTGAGGTCGATCGTGCCGTCGGGCAGGCCCTCGCCGCCGAAGCGGCGGGTGACCATCGAGCCCAGCATGGTGCCGACGGTGCGGTTGACGTTGCGCACCGGCAGCTCCAGGCTCACCGGCTGCGCGTCGAGCAGCGCGCCCTCGCAGAGCTGGATCAGCGTCTGGTCCAGGGCGACGTCGAGTCCGTGGTCCTGGTCGCGGACCTTCCGCAGGGGCGTGCCCTCGGGTAGCTCGGGGACGACCAGCAGGGGCGCCAGGTCGAGACCCGAGGCCTTCCAGTGGCCGACCGCCTCGCGGGTGTCGAGCAGCTCGGCGTGGCCGATCGCCTCGTCCAGCGAGCGGAACCCGAGCTCGGCGAGGTACTCCCGCACCTGCTGGGCCAGGAACTCGAAGAACGTGACGACGAACTCCGGGCGCCCGGTGAACCGCTTGCGCAGCTCCGGGTTCTGCGTGGCCACGCCCACCGGGCAGGTGTCGAGGTGGCAGACCCGCATCATCACGCAGCCGGAGACCACCAGCGGAGCCGTCGCGAAGCCGTACTCCTCGGCGCCCAGCAGCGCGGCGATGATCACGTCGCGGCCGGTCTTCATCTGCCCGTCGGCCTGGACCGTGATGCGGTCGCGCAGGCCGTTGGCCAGCAGCGTCTGCTGGGTCTCGGCCAGCCCCAGCTCCCACGGGGAGCCGGCGTGCTTGAGCGAGGTGAGCGGCGCCGCGCCCGTGCCGCCGTCGTGGCCGGAGATCAGCACCAGGTCCGCGTGCGCCTTGCTCACGCCGGCCGCGACGGTGCCGACGCCGACCTCGGCGACCAGCTTGACGTTGATCCGCGCCTGGTCGTTGGCGTTCTTCAGGTCGTGGATGAGCTGCTTGAGGTCCTCGATCGAGTAGATGTCGTGGTGCGGCGGGGGGCTGATCAGGCCCACGCCCGGCGTCGAGTGCCGGGTGCGCGCCACCCACGGGTAGACCTTGCCGCCGGGCAGCTGGCCACCCTCGCCGGGCTTGGCGCCCTGCGCCATCTTGATCTGGATGTCGTCGGCGTTGACCAGGTACTCGCTGGTCACGCCGAACCGGCCGCTGGCCACCTGCTTGATCGCCGAGCGGCGCAGGTCGCCGTTGGGGTCGGGGGTGAACCGGTCGGGGTCCTCGCCGCCCTCACCGGTGTTGGACTTGCCGCCCAGCCGGTTCATGGCGATCGCCAGCGTCTCGTGCGACTCCTGCGAGATCGAGCCGTAGCTCATCGCGCCGGTCTGGAACCGCTTGACGATCTCGCTGACCGGCTCGACCTCCTCGATCGGCACGGGCGGGCGGACACCGGTCTTCAGCCCGAACAGCCCACGCAGCGTGCCGGCGTCCTGGCTGAGCTGGTCGACGGTGTCGGTGTACTTCTGGAAGACGTCGTACTGCCGCGAGCGGGTGGCGTGCTGCAGCAGGAACACCGTCTCCGGGTTGAACAGGTGCACCTCGCCCTCGCGGCGCCACTGGTACTCCCCGCCGACCTCGAGCCGGCGGTGCGCGGTCTCGGTGGGGTTGTCCGGGAAGGCGCGGCGGTGGCGCATGGCCACCTCCTCGGCCAGCACGTCGATGCCGACGCCGCCCAGCGGGGCGGAGGTGCCGGTGAAGTACTCGTCCACGAGGTCCTGGGACAGCCCGACGGCCTCGAAGATCTGCGCCATCGTGTACGAGCCGGCGGTGCTGATGCCCATCTTGCTCATGACCTTGAGGACGCCCTTGCCCAGCGCCTTGACCATGTTGCGCACGGCCTGCGCGGGCTCCACGCCGGTGAGCGCGCCGTCGCGGATGAGGTCCTCGATCGACTCGAAGGCCAGGTAGGGGTTGACCGCGGCCGCGCCGTACCCGAGCAGCAGCGCGACGTGGTGGACCTCGCGGCAGTCCCCGGACTCGACGACCAGGCCGACCTCCATGCGGGTCTTCTCCCGCACCAGGTGGTGGTGGACGGCGGCGGTCATGAGCAGCGACGGGATGGGGGCGCGCTTCTCGTCGCAGTCGCGGTCGGAGAGCACGATGATCCGGGCGCCGGCGGCGATCGCCTTGCTCACCTTGGTGCGCAGGTCCTCGACGGCCTTGGCCAGGGCCGGGCCGCCGCCGTTGACGTCGAAGTGGCCGGTGACCCGGACCGCGGCGTAGCCGGGCAGGTCGCCGTCGTCGTCGATGTGCAGGATCTTGGCCAGCTCGTCGTTGTCGATGACGGGGAACGGCAGGAACACCTGGCGGACCGAGGCCGGCGTGGCCGTCAGCAGGTTCTGCTCCGGGCCGAAGGTGCGGCCGAGGCTGGTCACCAGCTCCTCGCGGATCGCGTCCAGCGGGGGGTTGGTCACCTGCGCGAACAGCTGGCCGAAGTAGTCGTAGAGCAGCCGCGACCGGTCCGACAGCGCCGCGATCGGCGTGTCGGTGCCCATGGAGCCGATCGGCTCGGCGCCCGAGGCGGCCATCGGCTGGACGAGGATGCGCAGCTCCTCCTCCGTGTACCCGAACAGCGACTGCCGGCGGACGACCGACTCGTGACTGGGCCGCGACCGGCGGCGCTCGGGCAGCGTGGGCAGGTGCACCAGGCCGGCGTGCAGCCAGTCGTCGTAGGGGTGCTCGGCGGCCAGGGCGCCCTTGACCTCCTCGTCGGAGACGATCCGCCCGGCGGCGGTGTCGACGAGGAACATCCGGCCCGGCTGCAGCCGGCCCTTGGCGACGACGTCGGCGGCGGGGATGTCCAGCACGCCGACCTCGCTGGCCAGCACGACGAGGTCGTCCTTGGTGTGCCACCAGCGGCCCGGGCGCAGCCCGTTGCGGTCGAGAACGGCGCCGATCAGCGTGCCGTCGGTGAAGCACACGGCGGCCGGCCCGTCCCACGGCTCCATGATCGAGGAGTGGAACCGGTAGAAGGCCCGGCGGGCCGGGTCCATCTCGTCGTGGTTCTCCCACGCCTCCGGGATCATCATCAGGACCGCGTGCGGCAGCGAGCGGCCGGACAGGTGCAGCAGCTCCAGCACCTCGTCGAAGGTCGCCGAGTCGCTGAAGTCGCTGGCGGTCACCGGGAAGATGCGCTCCAGGCCCAGCTCCGAGGCCGGGCCCGCCGGGCCGTCGAACAGCTCGGTGGCGAGCTTGGCCTCGCGGGCCCGCATGCGGTTGCGGTTGCCCTTGATCGTGTTGATCTCGCCGTTGTGGGCGACGAACCGGAACGGGTGGGCCAGCGGCCAGCTCGGGAAGGTGTTGGTGGAGAACCGGCTGTGCACCAGCGCGATCGCCGACTCGTAGCGCTCGTCGCGCAGGTCGGGGAAGAACAGCGGCAGCTGGTCGGTGGTCAGCATGCCCTTGTAGGTGATCGTCCGCGACGACAGCGAGGCGATGTAGAGCGAGCTGCCGGCGTCGACCGCGGCACGCTCGGCCCGCTTGCGCAGCACGAAGGAGCGCCGCTCGAGCCGGGTGACGCCGTTGCACACGACGTTCCCGCCGAAGGCGGCCTCGTCGGCGCGGGCGCCCATGGTCTCGGCGACGAACAGCTGGGCGAAGTGCGGCATGACCGCGCGCGCGGTGGGGCCGAGGTCGGCGCCGTCGGGGTCGATGGGCACGTCCCGCCAGCCCAGGACGGTCAGCCCCTCCTCGTCGGCGAGGCGGGCGACCTCCTCGACGCGGGCGGCACGCTCGGCGTCGTCGGCGGGCATGAAGGCGATGCCGACGGAGTACTCCCCCGCCGGAGGCAGCTCGAAGTCGACGCTGGCGCGCAGCAGCCCGTCGGGGACCTGGGTGAGGATCCCGGCGCCGTCGCCCGAGTTGGGCTCGGCGCCGGCGGCGCCCCGGTGGTCGAGGTTGTGCAGGGCGGTGAGGCCCTTGGCGACGATGTCGCGCGAGCGGCGGCCACGGGCGTCGGCCACGAAGGCGACGCCACAGGCGTCCTTGTCGTTCGCCGGGTCGTACAGGCCGGAGGCAGCGGGGACCGCAGAGAACGGAACGGCTGACTTCGGAGCGGCGGGGGCGGTGAGGTCGGGCATGTCACTCCCGTCGTCGGCGGCGCCTGCGTCCCCGGAGGGAGCGGGCGGGGCTGGAGGCCCGGGCCGGTGGTCAAGGGGTCGGCGGACGGCACTGCGGAGGGCCGGCAGCCCGGGAGGTACGTCGCCCCGGTGCGGCAGGCTCGAGCCCGCCGGGTGGTCACCGACAGGCTGTCGTCCGCGGGGCGGCGCTGGCCCGGTCCGACGGTAAGGCCCGGCCGGGATCGCCGGCGGGCCCGCTGCGAAGCGTACACAGCCGTAACACGGGCCTCAGTCGCGTAAATCTCAGGACGCGCTGCATCGGCAGGAACACCGCGGAACGTGGCCGCATCCCTCCCCCGGAACGGGCCGATCGGTGACCATCTTCACGCGGTCGTCACCCGTTCGCACCCCCGCAGGAGCCCGCCGGCAGGGCGACGATCACACCCAGCCGGTCCGGAGAGCGATAGGCCGAGGCGGGTCAGCTCGGCTCGGCGGGGCGGTGGTCCTCCGCGCGCACCGCGTCGGGCTCGGGAGCCGGCGCGTCCGCCCCGTCCGCCGCACCCGACGAGGCGCGCTCCGCGGCGGCGAGCTCCTCGCCACGGGTGATCACCTCGCGGGGCAGGCCGCGCTGCCAGACGAGGTAGGCCACGGCGAGCAGGCCCACGACGATCGCGGTGAACACGTTGAGCCGGACGCCGAAGAAGGTCTCCGCCGGGTCGGTGCGCAGCATCTCGATCCACAGCCGGCCGGCGCAGTACAGGGCCACGTAGAGGGCGAAGGCCCGGCCGTGGGAGAGCCGGAAGCGCCGGTCGGCCCAGATGACTACCGCCGCGGCGACCAGGTTCCACAGCAGCTCGTAGAGGAACGTCGGGTGGAACGTGGCCACGTCCAGGTACTCCGACGGGCGGTTCGCCAGGTCGATCTCCAGGCCCCAGGGCAGGTCGGTCGGCCCGCCGAAGAGCTCCTGGTTGAACCAGTTGCCCAGCCGCCCGATCGCCTGGGCGACCAGCAGCCCCGGCGCCAGGGCGTCCCCGAAGGCAGGCAACGGGATGCCCCTGCGCCGGCAGGCGATCCAGGCGCCCACCGCCCCGAAGGCGATCGCCCCCCAGATGCCGAGCCCGCCCTCCCAGATGGCGAAGGCGCGCAGCGGATCACCGCCCTCGCCGAAGTAGGGCCGGGGGCTGGTGATCACGTGGTAGATCCGGCCGCCGATGATGCCGAACGGCACGGCCCAGACGGCGATGTCCAGCACGTCACCGGGTGCACCGCCACGGGCGATCCAGCGCTTCTCGGTCAGCCAGGCGGCCGCGACGATGCCGGCGATGATGCACAGCGCGTAGGCGCGGAGCGGGAACGGACCGAGCTCCCAGACGCCCTGGGACGGACTCGGGATGGACGCGAGCACCGTCATGCCGGCACCCCCGCCCGGCGGACGCCCGCCGCGAGATCCGCGGTGAGCGCACGGACGCCGTCGGCACCCCGGCCCTCGAGCATCTCGCGCACGTAGGCCGAGCCGACGATGACGCCGTCGGCGAAGGCGGCGAGCTCCGCGGCCTGGGCGCCGTTCGAGACGCCGAGCCCCACGCAGAGCGCGATGTCCGGCCGCGCCTCGCGGGTGCGGGCCACGAGTGCCCGGGCCGCGTCGCTCACGGTGTCCCGGGCGCCGGTCACGCCCATGGTGGAGGCGACGTAGACGAACCCGCGGGAGGCCGCAGCCGTCGAGCGCAGTCGCACGTCGGTCGACGAGGGGGCGACGAGGAAGACGCGGTCGAGGTCCGCGCGCTCCGCGGCGGCGATCCACTCGCCGGCCTCGTCCGGGATGAGGTCGGGCGTGATGGCCCCGGCTCCCCCCGCGGCGGCGAGGTCGGTGGCGAACCGGTCGACGCCGTAGCGCTCGATCGGGTTCCAGTAGCTCATCACCAGCGGGACGGCACCGGCCGCCGCGACCGCCTCGACCGCCCGCAGCACGTCCGGCATGCCGACCCCGGCACGGACGGCGACGTCGACGGCCTCCTGGATCACCGGGCCGTCCATGCCGGGATCGCTGTACGGGACGCCGATCTCGAGGATGTCGGCACCGGCCTCGACCGCGGCGACCATGGCCCCGATCGAGGCGTCCACGTCGGGGTAGCCGACCGGCAGGTAGGCGATCAGCGCCGCCCGCCCCTCGTCCTTGGCACGCTGGATCCGCTCGGCGGCCTGGCTCACAGCTCGTCTCCCGTCTCGGGGCCGGCCACCGCATCGCCCCGGGTGACGGCGCCCTCGGTGGGCTGCTGGTCGGTGTCCAGGCCCGGTCCCGGGTCGACCTCCTCGCGGTCGCCGAGGCCGAACCAGCGGGACGCCGTCTCGACGTCCTTGTCCCCGCGTCCGCTGAGGTTGACCAGCAGCAGCGAGTCCGGGCCGGCCTCCTGACCGAGCCGCATCGCGCCGGCCAGGGCGTGCGCGGACTCGATCGCGGGGATGATCCCCTCGGTCCGGCACAGCAGCGCGAAGGCCTCCATGGCCTCGGCGTCGGTCACCGGCCGGTACTCGGCCCGGCCGATGTCGTGCAGGTAGCTGTGCTCGGGACCCACGCCCGGGTAGTCCAGGCCCGCGCTGATCGAGTGGGACTCGATGGTCTGGCCGTTGTGGTCCTGCAGCAGGTACGACCGCGCCCCGTGCAGCACGCCCGGGGTGCCTCCGGTGATGGTCGCCGCGTGCCGGGCGGTGTCGACGCCGTCGCCACCGGCCTCCAGGCCGATCAGCCGGACGCCGTCGTCGGGCACGAAGGCGGTGAAGATGCCGATCGCGTTGGAGCCACCGCCCACGCAGGCCAGGACGGCGTCGGGCAGCCGCCCCTCCCGCTCGAGGACCTGGGCGCGGGCCTCGTCGCCGATCACCCGCTGGAAGTCACGCACCATCGCCGGGAAGGGGTGGGGGCCGGCGACGGTGCCGAAGACGTAGTTCGTCGTCTCCACGTTGGTCACCCAGTCGCGGAACGCCTCGTTGATCGCGTCCTTGAGGGTGCGCGATCCGGTGGTGACCGGGATGACCTCGGCGCCGAGTAACCGCATGCGGGCGACGTTGAGCGCTTGGCGGCGGGTGTCCTCCTCGCCCATGTAGACGGTGCAGGACAGCCCCATGAGCGCCGCCGCCGTCGCCGTCGCCACGCCGTGCTGGCCGGCGCCGGTCTCGGCGATGACGCGGCTCTTGCCGATCCGCTTGGTGAGCAGCGCCTGTCCGAGCACGTTGTTGATCTTGTGCGAGCCGGTGTGGTTGAGGTCCTCGCGCTTGAGCAGCACGCGGGCACCGCCGCAGTGCTCGGCGAACTTCGGCACCTCGGTGACCGGGCTGGGCCGGCCGGTGTAGTCGCGCTGCAGCGTCGCGAACTCCTGGAGGAACGCGGGGTCGACCCGCATGGCCTCGTAGGCCTCGGTCAGCTCGTCGAGCGCGGCGATCAGCGCCTCGGGGACGAAGCGCCCGCCGAAGACGCCGAAGTGACCGGTGGTGTCGGGCCAGCCCGGGCGCGCCGGCAGAGAGAGTTCTCCGGGCTGCGCTGGGCTGGTCGTCGTCATGCGCCCAGTGTGGCGCGTCGCGGCGGGCAGCAGGTGCAGGGGGTTAGCGGCAGGTGCGCGGCGTGGCGGGGTGCGCTCCCGCCGTCACCAGGTCGGCCACCGCCTGGCGGGCGTCGCCGGCGGTCACCAGCCCCTCCCCCACGAGCACCGCGTCGGCACCCGCCGCCGCGTAGCCGATCAGGTCGTGCGGGCCGCGGACGCCGGACTCGGCGACCTTGACCACCTCCGACGGCAGCCCGGGGGCGATCCGCTCGAAGGTGGAGCGGTCGACCTCCAGCGTGGTGAGGTCGCGGGCGTTGACGCCGATCACGGCGGCACCGGCGGCCATGGCCCGGTCGGCCTCGGCCTCGGTGTGCACCTCGACCAGCGCCGTCATGCCGAGGGACTCCACGCGCTCCAGCAGGCCGGTGAGCACGTTCTGCTCGAGCGCGGCCACGATCAGCAGGACGACGTCGGCGCCGTGGGCCCGGGCCTCGTGCACCTGGTAGCTGCTGACGATGAAGTCCTTGCACAGGATCGGCACGTCGACGACGGCACGGACGGCGTCGAGGTCGGCCTGCGAGCCGAGGAACTTCTGCCGCTCGGTCAGCACGGAGATGACCCGCGCGCCGCCCGCGGCGTACTGCCGGGCGAGCTCGGCCGGGTCGGCGATGGCCGCCAGGTCGCCCTTGGACGGGCTGCGCCGCTTGACCTCGGCGATGACGCCGACCCCGGGGGCACGCAGCGCGGCGAGGGCGTCCAGCGCCGGGCGGGCGTCACGGGCGGCGGCCTTGACCTCGGCGAGCGGGGTGACCGCCTCGCGGGCGGCGAGGTCCTCGCGGACGCCGGCGACGATCTCGTCGAGAACGCTCACCGCGTCGTCCCTGCCGGCGCCGATGCGCGCCTGCCGCTCGTCTCCACTGCCTGTCGCACGTCGTCCCCTCACCAGCCGGATCGGTGTGGCCACTCTAGAGCCGACGCCGGTCGGGCCCGGCCAGGGGGCGGTCGGGGCGGGTCCGCCCGGTTCCGCTATACGCCGCGCGGGTCGGTGGGGTCCTCGCCCCGGTCCAGCGCCTTCCACGCGTCCACGGCGCGGTCCTCGTCGGTCCGCGGGCGGGGTGCCGCACCCGCCTGCGCGGGCGCGGTCCCCCTCTCGTCCCGCTCGTAGCGACGGCCCATACCCGGCCAGGTCCGGCCGCGCAGCACCGTGACCACGCCGGTGGCGACGGCGACGAGGCCGGCCAGCACGGCGAGCAGCGGCCAGGCCGCGGACACGTCGGCCGAGGTGGCGTCCACCGTCGCCCCGCTCAGTCCGGGCAGATCGGTGACGGCGTCGTCGAGGCCACCGGTGAGCGCGCGCAGCCCGGACCAGGCCACCGCTCCCCCGGCCGCCGCCGCGAGGAGTCCCACGCCCATCCGCCCGGCGCCCCGCACGGCCAGCAGCGCGACCGCCGCGGCCAGGAGCACCAGGCCCGCGGCCGGGACGAGCGGGGCGGCGTCGGCGCCGGACAGGCCGGCCGAGACCGGCGGCAGCGGCGCGCGGCGCTCCGCGGTCACCGTCGCCCACGCCTGACCGCCGGCGACGAGCGCCAGCGTGCCGGCCAGCACCGCGCCCAGGACCGCGGCCGTGAGCTCCCTGCGGCCCTGCCCGCTCGCGGTGCCCGATGGTTCGGTGCCCGGCGCTTCGCTCACGGAAGCTCCCGGAGACCGTCCGCCCGGGCGATCGCCGACAGCACCGCCCGCGCCTTGTGCCGGGTCTCGGCCTCCTCGGTGGCGGCGTCGCTGTCGGCGACGATCCCGGCGCCGGCCTGCACGTAAGCGCGGCCGTCGTGCAGCACGGCGGTGCGGATGGCGATGGCCATGTCCATGTCGCCGCTGGCGTCGACGTAGCCGACGGTGCCGGCGTAGAGCGCGCGCCGGGTCGGTTCGAGCGACTCGATGATCTCCATCGCCCGGGGCTTCGGGGCACCGGAGACGGTGCCGGCCGGGAACGTGGCGTCGAAGACGTCCAGGGCGTCGTGCTCGGGCGCCACCTCGCCGGCGACGGTCGAGACCAGGTGCATCACGTGGCTGTAGTGCTCCACCCGCATGAAGTCGGGCACCTCGACCGACCCGGGGACGCAGACCCGGCCCAGGTCGTTGCGGGCCAGGTCGACCAGCATGACGTGCTCGGCACGCTCCTTGGGGTCGGCCAGCAACCCCTCGGCCAGCCGGACGTCCTCCTCCGGGGTGGCGCCGCGCGGACGGGTGCCGGCCGGCGGGTGCACCACGGCCGAGGACCCGGTGACGGTGACCAGCGCCTCCGGCGAGGAGCCGACGACGTCGAAGGGCGACTCCCGGCCCTCGAAGCGCAGCAGGTACATGTACGGCGAGGGGTTCGTGGCCCGCAGCACCCGGTAGAGGTCCAGCGCGTCGGCCGTCGTCGCCGTCTCGAAGCGCTGGGCGAGCACCACCTGGAAGGCGTCCCCGGCCCGGATGTGCTCGCGCACCCGCTCCACGCCCGCCTCGTACACGCCCGGCGCCATGTTGCTGGCCACCTCGGGTACCGGCGCCTCGCCGAGCACCGCGACCCCCGGCGGGACGGCGCGGGTCAGGTCGGCGGCCATCGCGTCGAGCCGGGCCACCGCGTCGTCGTAGAGGGCCTCGCCGCTCGGACCTCCCCCGCCCTCACCACCCCCGCAGACCACGTTGGCGATGAGCAGCACCGTGCCGTCGGCGTGGTCGAGCACGGCGAGGTCGGTCACCAGCATCATCGCCAGCTCGGGCATGCCGATGTCGTCGCTGCTGGTCTCGGGCAGCCGCTCCAGCCGCCGGACGACGTCGTAACCGAGGTAGCCGACCAGGCCGCCGGTCAGCGGCGGCAGGCCGGGCGTGCGCGGCGAGCGCAGCCGGCGGGCCAGCGTGCGGACCGCGGCGAGCGGATCGGTGGGCAGGTCGTCGGTGACCCCGGGGATGTCCTCCCCCAGCCACTGCGTGACGCCGTCGCGCTCGGTGAGGACGCCGGCGCTGCGGGCGCCCACGAAGCTGTAGCGGGCCCAGCGCTTGCCCTGCTCGGCCGACTCCAGCAGCACCGTGCCCGGACGGTTGCCGGCCAGCTTGCGGTAGATGCCGACGGCGGTCTCGCTGTCGGCGAGCAGCCGGCGGACGACGGGGACCATGGGCCGGTCCAGGGTGAACTCCTCGCGGGCCGGCGTCGCGATGCCGAACCTCATGCGCGGGCCGTCCCGTCGGCGGGCACGGAGGGCAGCACGCGGAAGAAGCAGCTGCGCTCACCGGTGTGGCAGGCCGCGCCTTCCTGGTCGACGAGCACGAGCAGCGCGTCGCCGTCGCAGTCCACCCGGACCTCGCGGACCCACTGCCGGTTGCCGGAGGTCTCGCCCTTGACCCAGTACTCCTGCCGGCTGCGCGACCAGTAGGTCGCCCGGCCGGTGCTCAGCGTGCGCCGCAGGGCCTCGTCGTCCATGTACGCGACCATGAGCACCTCGAGCGAGTCGTGCTGCTGGACCACCGCGGTCACCAGGCCGGCGGGGTCGCGGCGCAGCAGGGCGGCGACCTCGGGGTCGAGGGCGGGCTCGGACGGGACGACGGGCATGCCCGCCAGTGTGCCGTGCCGTTGCGTCAGGCCGGTGGGGTGCCGGTGAACCAGCGCCGCGCCGCGCCGCTGAGCAGCAGCCCGAGGGAGACCACCGGGCCGATCACGAAGAACAGCGAGAACGCCGCGAGCGAGCCCTCGGCCTCGGCTCCCGGCAGGTTCCCGAGGAGGTCGAGCAGCCGGCCGGCCCAGTACAGCGCGAGCACGACCTGCACCACGTGCGCGGCGCCCAGCAGGCGGTGGGCGACCGGCGTGCGGCGGTTGAGCGCGACGACCCCGCCGACGACGAGCAGCACGACGGACAGCAGCTGGACGACGGCCAGGATCGTGCCCTCGGTGGCCAGCTGACGCGCCGTCTCGGAGGTGTAGACGTCGGGCCGTCCGCTGGACGCGATGTCGGCGATCGAGGCGAAGAACCAGACGTAGAGCGAGGCGATGAGCACGACGACGGCCTGGACGAAGGCCAGCACGGCCGCGGTGATCACCTGCGCCGGCGTGCGCTGCACCGGCGGCCGGCCCCACGGCTGCCCGTACGGCGGCTGCCCGTACGGCGGCTGCCCGTAGGGCGGCTGACCCCACTGCGGCTGACCCCAGGCCGGCTGGCCCCACGGCTCCGGGGCGCCGTAGGGCGGAGCCCAGCCGGGCGGCTGCCCGTACGGGGGCCGCGGCCCGTACGGGGGCTGCTGCCCGTACGACGGCTGCTGCGGGGCCGTCTGCGGGGGGCCCGGATACGGCTCGGCCGGCTCGGCCGGGTCCGACCAGGGATCGCTCACAGTGCCGCCGCGACGGCCCGGCCTGCGGTGCGCCCGGAGAACAGGCAGCCGCCGAGGAAGGTGCCCTCCAGCGAGCGGTAGCCGTGCATGCCACCGCCGCCGAACCCGGCGACCTCACCCGCGGCGTACAGGCCGGAGAACACCTCGCCGCCGGGGCGCAGCACCCGGCCCGACAGGTCGGTCTCCAGGCCGCCGAGGGTCTTGCGCGTGATGATGTTGAGCCGCACGGCGATCAGCGGACCGGCCTCGGGGTCGAGGATGCGGTGCGGCTGCGCCACCCGGATGAGCTTGTCGCCCAGGTAGGTGCGGGCACCGCGGATCGCGGTGATCTGCAGGTCCTTGGTGAACGGGTGGGCCATCTCCCGGTCGCGGGCGACGATCTCGCGCTCGAGGTCGGCCAGCTCGATCGCCGGTGTCCCGCCGGTGATCCGGTTCATGCCGGCGACGAGCTCGGGCAGCGTGTCCGCGACGACGAAGTCCTCGCCCTTGTCCAGGAACGCCTGCACCGGCGCCGAGACCCCGGCCCGTGCCCGGTTGACCAGCAGCCGCACGTCCTTGCCGGTGAGGTCGGGGTTCTGCTCGGAGCCCGACAGCGCGAACTCCTTCTCCACGATCTTCTTCGTGGTGACGAACCAGGTGTGCTCGTGGCCGGTCGTGCCGATGTGGGCGAGCGTGCCGAGGGTGTCGAAGCCGGGGAAGAGCGGCACGGGCAGCCGCCGGCCGAGGGCGTCGAACCACATCGACGAGGGTCCGGGGAGGATCCGGATGCCGTGCTTGTCCCACACCGGCGAGTGGTTGGCGATGCCCTCGGTGTAGTGCCACATGCGGTCGTTGTTGACCACGCTGGCGCCGGCACCGGCGGTGGCCTCGAGCATCCGGCCGTCGACGTGCGCGGGCACGCCGGAGAGCAGCCGCTTCGGCGCCGGCCCCAGCCGGGCGGGCCAGTTGCGCCGCACCAGGTCGTGGTTCCCGCCGATCCCACCGGAGGTGACGACGACGGCCTGAGCGGAGATCTCGAACTCGCCGACCTCCGTGCGCGAGCTGGCCTCGCCGCGGGCGACGTCGCTGGGCTCGAGGACGGCGCCGCGCACGCCGGTCACCGCGCCGTCGGCCACGACGAGCTCGGCGACCCGGTGCCGGAAGCGCAGCTCGACGGTGCCCGCCTCGACGGCGGCGCGGACGCGCCGGATGAAGGGCTCGACGACGCCGGGTCCGGTGCCCCAGACGATGTGGAACCGCGGCACGGAGTTGCCGTGCCCGGTGGCGGTGTAGCCGCCCCGCTCGGCCCAGCCGACGACCGGGAAGAAGCCGATGCCCTGCTCCTTGAGCCAGGCCCGCTTCTCCCCCGCGGCGAACTGCAGGTAGGCCTCGGCCCACTGGCGCGGCCAGTGGTCCTCGGTGCGGTCGAAGGCGGCCGTGCCGAACCAGTCCTGGCGGGCCAGCTCCAGGGAGTCGTGCACCCGCAGCCGGCGCTGCTCGGGCGAGTCGACGAGGAAGAGCCCGCCGAAGGACCACCAGGCCTGGCCGCCGAGCGAGGCTTCCGGCTCCTGGTCGACCAGCACGACCCGCTTGCCGGCGTCGGCCAGCTCGGCGGTGGCCACCAGCCCCGCGAGCCCCGCGCCCACGACGACGACGTCTGCCTCGGTGTTGTTCTGCACGGACCCGACGCTAGCGGGCCGCAGGCCTCCTGCACCGCCGGACCGGGCGCTACCCACCCGGCAGAGGGGCGCGCACCGTGACGGTGCCGGCGCGGGAGCCGTCGTCGGGCGTCAGGCGATGCGGTGCTCGCCGTGCTCCTCGACGCGCAGCATGACGGCGAAGCCGGCGGCGAGGACGAGGACGATGCCGAGGATCCCCCAGTACTGCGTGTTGTCCTGCCCGGTCACGAGGGCTCCGAGGGCGATGAATGCGCCGAAGGCGAGCGGGGAGAGGAACGAGACGACCCGTCCCGTCGTGGCGTAGAGGCCGAAGATCTCGCCACTCCTCCCCTGGGGGATGAGCCGGGCGAGGAAGCTCCGGGAGGCCGCCTGGGCGGGGCCGACGAACACGGTGAGCAGCAGCCCGAGGACCCAGAAGACGGTCTGCCCGCCGTCGTGCAGGAGGAAGACGAGCAGGCCGAGCGCTACGAGCGCCGCAAGGCACATCAGGATGACCTTCTTCGGGCCGATCCAGTCGTCGAGCGCGCCGAAGGCCATCGTCGCCAATCCGGCGGTGATGTTCGCTGCCGCCCCGAAGATGATGACCTCACCAGCGCTCAGCCCGAAGGTGCCCGCCGCGAGGACGGCGCCGAAGGCGAACACGCCGGCCAACCCGTCACGGAAGAGCGCCGAGGCGAGCAGGAAGTACACGGTGTGGCGGGACGTGCTCCACAGCCCGCGGACGGAGCGCCACACCAGCCGGTAGGAGTCCACGACGCCGACGCGCGGGGCCAGGGGGCGCGGCCGATCGCGCAGGACGGTGAACGCGGGAACGGTGAACAGGGCGATCCAGATGCCGCAGACCAGCATGGACACCCGGATGTCCATCGCCCCGTCGTCGGTGACTCCGAACAGGCCGGTCTCGGGCTGGATGAAGAGGAAGAAGAGGACGAGCAGCACCAGGATCCCGCCGAGGTACCCCATCCCCCAGCCGAAGCCGGACACCCGGCCGACCGTGCGCGGGGTCGCGACCTGGTCGATCGTGGCGTTGTAGTTGACGCCGGCGATCTCGGAGACGACCGATCCCGCGCCGAGGAGGACGAGACCGAGGACGAGATACCCGGGCTCCGGCTCGACGAGGAACAGGGACGCCGAGAGCGCTGCGAGCAGCCAGGTCTGCAGCTTGAGGTTGCGGACCGTCTTCCCGGAGCGATCGGAGTTCTGCCCCAGCACCGGCGCCAGGACGGCCACGAGGAGCCCGGCCAGTCCGGTGGCGACCGCCAAGGCCATCGACGTGGAGTTCGTCTCGCCGAAGTCATCGCTCGTCAGGTAGACGGAGAAGACGAAGGTCGTGATGACCGTGTTGAACGGCTGGGCTCCCCAGTCCCACATCGCCCAGGCGACGACTCGCCTCTTCGAGGAGTCGGTGTTGCCCTCGATCGCCGTGGGGCCGGACGGGTCCGAGAGCGTCACCACGGAGGTCGATGCTATTCGTGCCGGCTGCGGGTGCGACGCACCCACCGCGACGTCGACACCCTGCCCCACCAGCAGTGCCGACGGCGGGCCTGGCACGCGCGGAGGAGCGGGCGCAGCTGACGACCAGGTCTACGCCCGCCGTGCCGCGACCCAGGCACGCACCGAGGGGAGCGACGCCAGGACCGCGGTCAGTGCGGGGAACAGGCCGGTGGAGATCCCCAGGCCCAGTGCGTTCTCCGCCCAGCCGGCGAAGAGCGTGCCACCGATGATCAGCAGCCCGAGCACCGCGCCCGAGACGGCGACCACGCGCCACGACCGGCCCAGCAGGAGCAGCACCGCACCGACCAGCAGCCCCAGCGTCAGCGCCAGGGGCACGACCAGCAGCAGCCACTCGAGCCCCGACAGCCGCCCGCCGGAGAAGCCGACCACCACGAGGACGAAGAAGCCGGGCACCAGTCCGCTGAACACGGCCAGCGGCGCCGCGATCAGCCCGGGCACGGGTGGCAGCCGCGACGCTGCGCGGTCGGGCATCGGGAGGGACACGCGGCGCAGCCTAGGGCCGGTGCAGCTCAGGCCACGGGTTCAGGCTCGCCGGCCGACGACCGGCGCCAGGAGGCGTGCAGGCGGGCGTAGGTGCCGTCGACCCCGACCAGCTCGGCGTGGCTGCCGCGCTGCACCACGTGGCCGGCGTCGACCACGAGGACCTCGTCGGCCCGCTCGGCGGTGGACAGCCGGTGCGCGATGGTCAGCGTCGTCCGCCCCGCGGTGAGCGTGTCCAGCGCCCGGGTGAGGCGCTGCTCGGTGGCCGGGTCGACGGCGCTGGTGGCCTCGTCGAGCACCAGCAGGTCGGGATCGGCGACGTAGGCACGCGCGACGGCGACCAGCTGGCGCTCGCCCGCGGACAGCGACTCACCGCGCTGGCCCACCGCCGTCGCCACACCGTGCGGCAGGCCGGTGACCCAGTCCGTGAGGCCCAGGTCGTCGAAGGCGGCGGTCACGTCGGCGTCGCTGATGCCCGGACGGCCGTAGCGCACGTTGTCGGCCACGGTGGCGTCGAACAGGAAGCCGTCCTGCGGCACCATCACGACCCGCTCGCGCAGCGAGTCGAAGACGACGTCGGACAGCGGCACCCAGCCGGCGTCGTCGGAACCCAGCAGCACCCGGCCCTCGACGGGGTCCATGAGCCGGGTGACCAGCTTGGCGAAGGTGGTCTTGCCCGAGCCGGTCTCGCCGACGATCGCCACCCGGCGGCGGGGTTCGATGGTGAGGTCGATGTCCTCCAGCGCCGCCCGTGCGCCGGGGGCGTACCGGAAGGTGACGTGCTCGAAGCGGACCCCGAGCACGCCCTCGGGCAGCTGCCGGGCCCGGTCCGGGCTGGCGATCGCGGGGTCCCGGATGTCGGGCTCGGTGTCGAGGATGTCGAGCACCCGGCGGAACCCGGCGATGGCGTTCTGCGCCTCGTTGAGCACCTCGCTGGCGGTCTGCACCGGCGCCACGAACAGCTGGACGAGGAAGAGGAAGGCGACCAGGGTGCCGACGGTGATGTCGCCGGCCAGCCCCAGGTAGACGCCCACGATCACCACGGCCGCGTTGGCGATCGCCGCCACCAGCTCGCCGCTGACGAACACCGCGACCGCCACCTTCTGGGCGTCGACGGCCGAGCGGTAGTGGCGGTCGATGGCCGCGTCGATCCGGTCGCCGGTGCGGGCGCGCACGCCGTAGGCGCGCACGGTCGCGGCCCCCACGACGGACTCCGACACCGCGGCCAGCACGTCACCCACCCGCTCGCGCACCACGCCGTAGACCGTCGCCAGCCGCTGGGCGAACCAGCGGACGGCGAAGACCAGCGGGATGAAGCAGACCAGGACCAGCAGGGTGAGCTGCCAGGAGTAGTAGGTCATCACCGCGGTGGCGACGACGATCTGGCCGAGGCTGACCAGCCCCAGCACGCCACCCCACTGCATGAAGACCGACAGCTGGTCGACGTCGCTGGTGACGCGGGAGACCAGCGCGCCCCGCTTGTCGCCCTGCTGGTGCACCGCCGAGAGGTCGTGCACGTGCCGGAAGGCACGCACCCGCAGCCCGGCCAGCGCGGCCTCGGTGGTGCTGAACAACCGCACGTTCATCCGGTAGACCGCGACCGCGGTGATCAGCACGATGACGGCGCAGATGATCACGGCCCAGGTGATGAGGTCGAGGTCCGGTCCGCCGGCGGCGTTGAGCCCCCGGTCGATGACCTGCTGCACCGCGATGGGGACGACGACCCGGCCCGCGGTGGCGACGAGCGCGAGCAGGAAGGTGACCGGCAGGCCGCGCCGGAACTCCGGCATCATCCGCAGGCCGCGGCGGAGGGTCTTCAGGGCGCCCTCGTGCCGGTCCTCGTCGGGCAGCGTCGTCGTCACGCCGGCACCTCTGCGGCCTGGGAGTAGGCGCGGACCAGCGCCGCGTACCCGGGCACCGCGGCGAGCAGCTCCTCGTGCGTACCTCGCGTCACCGCCTGGCCGTGCTCGAGCCACAGCACCTCGTCGGCCAGCGCGATGGTCGCCTGCCGGTAGGCGACGACGACCACCGTGGCCGGGGCGTCGGCGTTCCGCAGCGCGTCCAGGATCCGCGCCTCGACCGAGGGGTCGACGGCGCTCGTGGCGTCGTCCAGCACGAGCAGCCGGGGCCTGCGGACGACGGCACGGGCCAGCGCCAGCCGTTGCCGCTGACCGCCGGACAGCGAGGCGCCGCGCTCCCCCACGTGCGTGTCCAGCCCCTCGGGAAGGGCGGACACGAACTCGTCGGCGGCGGCCACCCGCAACGCCGCCCACACCTCGTCGTCGCTGTACGGGCCGCCGAGGGTGATGTTGCCGCGCACCGTGTCGTCGAACAGGAACGCGCTCTGCGCCACGAAGGCTGCATGGTCGCTCACCGCGCCCTCCCGGAGCGAGCGGAGGTCGACGCCGTCCATCAGCACGGCGCCGTCGGCCGGGTCGACCAGCCGGACCAGCAACCCGGCGAGGGTCGACTTGCCCGACCCGGTGGGCCCGACGACGGCGACGGTGCGCCCGGCCGGGACGTCGAAGGTGACGCCGGCCAGGGTCGGCCGCTCGCTCCCGTCGAAGGTGAAGCCGACGGACTGCACGCCGACGCCGGCGCCCCCGGCGACGACGGGCGCCTCGTCGGGGCCGTGCGGCGTCTCACCGGTCGCCTCGAGGACGGGGGTGACGCGGTCGAAGCCGGCCAGCCCGCGCGGGAGGTCCGCGAGCACCCAGCCGATCGCCCGGATCGGCAGGTTGAGCTGGGTGAAGAGGTAGGCGATGGACACCAGGTCACCGGCGTCGAGCGAGCCGTCGACGACCCGGTTGGCGCCGATGAAGAGGAGGGCGAGCGTGCCCAGGCTGGGCAGCGCCTCCATGAGGGGATCGAACAGACCGCGCACCCGCCCCACGGAGACCAGGCCTTCGCGCAGCTCCTGCGCGCGCCGGTCGAAGCGCTCGGTCTCGGTGGTCTCCCGGCCCAGGGTCTTGACGACCAGCGCGGCGTCGAAGCTCTCGTGCGCGATCTCGCTGACCTCGGCCCGCAGCTGCTGGGCCCGCTGCATGCGCGGGCTCATGACCTGCGAGTAGACGGCGTTGGCCACGAAGACCAGCGGGAAGACCACGAGCCCCACCAGCGCGAGGATCGGGTCGACCACCACCATGGCGACGGCGGTGATCGCGATGATCACCAGCGCGCCGCAGGCGAACGGCAGCGGCGCGACGAAGAACCACGACGCCTCGACGTCGGAGTTGGCGTTGGACAGCAGCTGCCCGGTCGGGTGTCGCTGGTGCCAGGACAGGGGCAGCCGGAGGTACTGCCGGGTGACCTGCCGGCGGTAGTCCGCCTGCAGCCGGTAGTTCATGATGCCGCCGAACAGCCGGCGCCCGATGATGCCGACGATCCGGAGGAGGGTGACGCCCACGATCGCCAGCGCGGCGAGGGCGAGCGCCGCGACGTCGGCACGGCCCTCCTCGAAGGAGGGCAGCAGCACCCGGTCGGTGATCTCACCGATCACGAAGGAGCCGGCCACCAGCATGGCCCCGTAGAGGCTGCTGGCGGTCAGCGCGATCGCGAAGATTTTCGGCTGGCGGGAGATGGCCCGGCCGACGTGTCGGAGTCCTCGCCGCACGACGGCATCTCGACGGCGGGGCACGGTTCTCCTCGGGGTGGTTCGGTTCCGGCACTGGGATGTTACGTGGATCTCACCGGGCAACCGAACGGTATTCGGATTATTCCGCGCGCCCGGGATGGGTAGCGTCGGGCGATGACCTCACCCTCCGCCGCGGGATCGCTCGCCGACCAGGAGCGCCGCGCGCTGGCCGATCTGCTCGCCGAACTCGGGCCCGACGCCCCGACGTGCTGCGAGGGCTGGACCACCGCCCACCTGGCGGCACACCTCGCCGTCCGCGACCGCCGGCCCGACGCGATGCCGGGCTACGCGCTGGAGATGGTGCCCGGCCTGGGGCGCCTGGGCGGCTGGGCGCACCGCGTCGAGGACGGCGCCCGCACCCGGGCCTCGTACGCGGACCTGGTGGCGCGGGTGCGCAGCGGGCCGCCACGCTGGTCACCGCTGGCCTGGCCGGGGCTGGAGCGGCTCAACGAACCCGAGTTCGTCATCCACCACGAGGACGTGCGCCGCGCGCAGCCCGGGTGGGCGCCGCGGGAGCTGCCGGCCGCCGTGCAGGACAGGTTCTGGACACCGGCGACGCTCTACGCCCGGCGTGGCGCCGGACGGCGCGGCGTGCTGCTGCGCCGCTCGGACCGGCCGGGCGTGGAGGCGCGCATCGGCGCCGCCGGGCGGACGGTGGAGGGCGAGCCGCTGGAGCTGCTGCTGTGGGCCGCCGGCCGCCGCGACGTGGCGCGGGTGACCGTCAGCTAGTCGGCGTGCCCGACGACGTTCACCACGACGCCGTGCGGATCGCGGACGAAGAACCGGCGCACGCCCCACGGCTCGTGGGTCAGCGGGTGCACGATCTCGTAGCCGCGGGCCTGGGCGTCGGCGTAGGCGGCGTCGACGTCGGCCACGGCGACGCTCATCGACGACTGCTCGGGCGCGGTGGCGTCGGTGCCCACCAGGCTGACCTGCACGCTGGGGTTCTCCGGCGACCGGAAGCTGGCGACCCAGCCCAGGTCGAACTCCTTGCGCAGACCGAGGAACTCCTCGTAGAAGTCGTGCCCGGTGGTCGGATCGGCGACGGTCAGGTTCGGGACGATGCGGTGCGGGTGCACGGGGAGCTCCATGGGTCGGGGGTTGCCACCCTGCTCGCCCGGCGGTCCCGCGTCGACCCCGGTGAGCCGGCGGCGCGGTGGACGGGGCGGCGGTCGGCACCTCGACGGCCGGTCAGTGACCGCGCCCCAGCAGCCCGCCGAGGTCGCGGTCCCGGCCGCGCGCCGGCGGGGACGGCAGCCGACGCCGGCGCCCTCCGCGCGCACCCTCGAAGTAGAAGGGGCTCGCGTAGGCCAGCGCCAGGTTGTTGCACGGGTGCCCCGCCGGGCCGGGACTCATGTTGGGGCGGGCCGGGTCGGCGATGCGGAGCACCGCCCAGGAGGTGGTCGCCCGGTCGACGGGGACGCGGAACCGGATGGGCCGGCGCTCGCGGGGGTAGGGGATGCGGACGGACTCCACGTGCACGACGGTGGGTGCCCGGTCGCCCGAGGTGAGCACCTGGATCTCGACCGGCTCGCCGGCGTGCTCCGGCCCGCGGTCCAGGTCCACCTCGAAGTGGATGACCCGCGATCGATCGGGGACCGAACGGCCCATGAAGCTGCCCTGCGCGGTCGCGTCCAGCCGCAGGCCGCGCACGTTCGTCGCGAAGAAGTCGCGCTGCGCGAGGGCCCGGCGCACGCCGGCCCGGTCCAGGCGGTCCACCCAGAGGCCGGCCCGGCCCTTCCCGTCCGGCTCGCCCCAGTCGGTGCCGTGCTCGTCGGTCACCCCGAGCAGCCCGACCCGCCAGCCGGCGTCCAGGCAGGCCACCAGCGGTGAGGGGAACCCGTCGGCCCAGCCCTCGAAGAGGTAGTCGTCCCGCCGGTTCATGATCTCCATCGAGATGATCCGGTCGCGCAGCGCCGCCTCGAAGGCGAACGCGTCGAAGACGCCGGGCTCCCGGTTGGGGTGGTTGAAGCCGGCCAGTCCGTCGGCGCCGCCGCCGACCACGGGGGTCCAGGGCGAGCGGCGCAGCCACTGGTAGAACAGCGCCATGCCGCGCGGCTCGGACCGCCGGATCAGCTCCAGCAGCCGTCCACCGACGGGACCGAGCGGGCCGAGGGCGGCGGCGATGCCGGACTCGGTGAGCCCGAGCTGGAGCAGGCTGGAGAGGCTGAAGCCGGCCGTGCTCAGCGGGTCGGTCCAGTCGCGGCTGAACCAGACGTTCATGTGCCCCAGCAGCGGGCTGGACCACTCGAAGGCGCGCAGCGCGGTGAACTCGCCGGGGTCGTCGGCCGAGTCCGCGTAGCGCCGCGTTTCCTGCCAGTGCCGCTCGTTCATGCCGGCCAGGGAGCGGCAGGGGTCCTCGGTACCCGGCTCCGGAGGCGGGAAGGCCGCGCAGGCGTCCACCGGGCCCAGGAGCTTGGAGACGGTGGTGTGATCGGTGAGCGCGGCGACGTCCAGCCCGGCCGCCCGCATCGACTCGAAGGCCAGCGCCGGGTCGCCGGCGCCGTCGGACTGGATGCTGTGGTTGTGCAGGTCGGCATGGGCCAGGCGGGAGCGGCGCCCGAGCCGGGACGCCCGCGCGGCACCGGCCACGCTGCCCGGCCCGAGCGGCGTGGCGAGCGCGCCGGTCGGCCGGACCAGCAGCGACCCCGCCGCACCCACGGCGCCGGCGGCGAGCACCTGACGGCGGCTCGGTCCGTGGTGGTGGTGACGCCCGCCGTCGTCCCCGTGGTGGTCCCCGTGGTCGTGCCCGTGGTGGTGGTCCCCGTGCGCGTGCATGTCCACTCCTCGTGTCGGCCCGCTGCAGGGTGGCGCACGGAGGTGACCGGCGGCTGACCGGCGGACCAACTCTTCCGAGGAGGTGGGAGGGGCTACCGGACCGGGATACCGGCGCGGGACAGCTCGCCCTTGACGTCGCCGACCCGGAGCTTGCCGAAGTGGAAGACGCTGGCGGCCAGCACCGCGTCGGCGCCGGCCTCCACCGCGGGCGGGAAGTGCCCGACCTCGCCCGCTCCCCCGCTGGCGATCACCGGCACCGTCACCTCGCGGCGCACGGCGCGGATGAGCTCGGTGTCGAAGCCGGCCTGGGTGCCGTCGGCGTCCATGGAGTTCAGCAGCACCTCGCCGACGCCGAGCGCGGCGGCCTGCACGACCCACTCGACGGCGTCCCGCCCGGTGCCGCGCCGTCCGCCGTGCGTGGTGATCTCGAAGCCGGAGTCGGTGGCGGCGCCGTCGCGGACCCGGCGGGCATCGACCGAGAGCACCAGCACCTGGCTGCCGAACCGGTGGGCGATCTCGGCGATCAGCTCCGGCCGGGCGACGGCGGCGGTGTTCACGCCGACCTTGTCCGCACCGGCCCGCAGCAACCGGTCGACGTCGGTGACCGTGCGCACCCCGCCGCCGACGGTGAGGGGGATGAAGACGCTCTCCGCCGTGCGGCGGACGACGTCGTAGGTGGTCTCCCGGTTGCCGGAGCTGGCGCTGATGTCGAGGAAGGTCAGCTCGTCGGCGCCCTCGGCGTCGTAGACGCGGGCCATCTCCACCGGGTCGCCGGCGTCGCGCAGGTCCACGAAGTTGACGCCCTTGACCACCCGGCCCTGGTCGACGTCCAGGCACGGGATGACGCGCACCGAGAGACTCATGCGCCGGTCCCCCGCACCGCGTCCGCCTCGATCTCGACCAGCATCGCGGGGTCGATCAGGGCAGCCACCTCGACCATGGACGTGGCCGGGCGGATGTCGCCGAAGACCTCCCCGTGCACCCGTCCGACCTCCTCCCACCGGGAGATGTCGGTGACGAACATCCGCGTGCGGACGACGTCGTGCAGCGCGAACCCGGCCCGCTCGAGGGAGTGCTCGATGGTGGCCAGGCACTGCCGCGTCTGCGCGGCGGCGTCGCCGGGGTGCGCGACCACGCCGTCCACCGTGGACGTCGTGCCGCTGACCCAGGCGGTGTCGCCCCGGACGACGACGCGGCTGTACCCGACGACCGCCTCCCAGGGGCTGTTCGACCCGAGGCGGATGACGCTCACCCGAGCTCCTCCGTGACCCGCAGCGCCTCCGGCAGCGTGAAGGCGCCGGCGTACAGGGCCTTGCCCACGATCGCGCCCTCGACGCCGACCGCGGTCAGGCCGGCGAGCGCGCGGATGTCGTCGAGCGAGCTGACGCCGCCGGAGGCGATGACCGGGCGCGGGGTCGCGGCGCACACCTCGCGCAGCAGGTCGAGGTTCGGGCCCTTGAGCGTGCCGTCCTTGGTGATGTCGGTGACGACGTAGCGGGCGCACCCCTCGGCGTCCAGGCGGGCGAGCGTCTCGTAGAGCTCCCCTCCCTCCTGGGTCCAGCCCCGGGCGGCGAGCCGGGTGCCGCGCACGTCCAGGCCGACGGCGATCCGGTCCCCGTGCTCCGCGATGGCGCGGGCACACCAGTCCGGGGACTCCAGCGCGGCGGTGCCCAGGTTGACCCGCCGGCAGCCGGTGGCCAGGGCCGCGGCCAGCGACTCGTCGTCGCGGATGCCGCCGGAGAGCTCGACGTCGACGTCGAGCTCACCGACGACCCGGGCCAGCAGCTCGCGGTTGGACCCGCGGCCGAAGGCGGCGTCGAGGTCGACCAGGTGCACCCACCCGGCGCCGTCCCGCTGCCACTGGAGAGCGGCCTCGAGAGGGTCGCCGTAGGAGGTCTCGCTGCCGGCCTCCCCCTGCACGAGGCGGACGGCCTGCCCGTCGGCGACGTCGACGGCGGGGAGCAGCTGCAGCTTCGGCACGGGACCAGCCTAGGAGCGTCGCGGGCCGGGCCCTGCGGCAGGCTGTCGGCGTGGAGTTCGCAGAGGTGGTCCGCCGGCGCCGCATGGTGCGCGACTACGACCCTGACCGGCCGGTCCCGCCCGACGTGCGGGAGCGCCTGCTGGCGCACGCCATCCGGGCGCCGTCGGCAGGCTTCAGCCAGGGCTGGGCGTTCCTCGTGCTGGAGACGGAGGAGGAGCGGGCGCGCTTCTGGGCGGCCACCACCGACAGTGCTGCTGCCCACCCGCCCGGCGCGGACGGGTGGCTGACGCGGATGCGCCGGGCGCCGCTGCTGGTCGTGCCGATGTCGAACAAGGACGCCTACCTGGACCGGTACGCCGAGCCGGACAAGGGGTGGACCGACCGCGACGAGTCGCGCTGGCCGGTGCCGTACTGGGACGTCGATGCGGGGATGGCCTCGCTGCTGATGCTGCTCACCGCGGTCGACGAGGGGCTGGGCGCCTGCTTCTTCGGCGTCCCCGCGGACAAGGTGGCGGGGCTGCGGGCGGCCTTCGGCGTGCCCGACGCCTACCGCCCGGTCGGCTGCCTCTCCATCGGCTACCCGGGCGACCGCGACCGCCGCTCGCCGTCGCTGCGGCGCGGACGGCGCGGCGTGGACGAGGTCGTGCACCGCGGCCGCTGGTGAACCGGTGGAGATCGACGGCCCCGCCGTGGCGACGTCCCACCTGGACGCGCCGGTCCCGCTGGTCCTCTCGGTGCCCCACGGCGGGACCGGCTTCCCCGCCAGGTACCGCGCGGGACTGCGGGTCGCACCGGCGACGCTGTGGTCGGACTGGCACACCGCCGACCTGTACGACCTGACCGGCGAGGTCGCGGTCCCGGTGGTGACGACCGGGCTCAGCCGCTTCGTGGCCGACCCGAACCGCGCGCCGGTCGCGCCGCTGCACGGGGACTTCTGGTCCACGGCCGTGCCCGCCACCGATCCCGCCGGTGCGCTGCTGTACGACCGGGGGCTCTCACCGGACGAGCTCCGGGAACGGCTCGACCTGGCGCACGCCCCGTACCACCGCGCCCTCGACCGGGCAGTCGCCGCCGCGTTGCGCCGGCATCCGCGGGTGCTCCTGCTGGACCTGCACAGCTTCGGGCTTCCCCTGGGCGCCGATGTCGTCCTCGGGGACGTCGACGGCTCGACGGCCGGCGCCGAGGCGAGCGACCGGGTGGAGCGGGCGCTGCGGCACGAGGGCTTCACGGTCGCCCGCAACCTCCGCTTTCCCGGTGGCCACATCGTCCGGCGGTGGGCCGGCGAGGCACGCGTCGACGCCGTGCAGGTCGAGCTCGACCAGCGCTGCTACCTGGTGGGGTCCGACGTCGAGGGCAACCGCCCCCGGCCACGACGGGATCCGGCGGGCTGGGCCCGGACACGGCAGGCGATCACCGCCGCGATCCGTTCGCTGGCATCCGGCTGATTCGCTGGCATCCGGCTGACCGGACGCGGGGAGGCCACTACGGTCGCCGGGTGGCTGACGAGCTGTGGCGCCCGTACGACCGGATGGGCGACGAGTTCCGCGCTCACGCGGAGGACGGCGCCTACAACGCGCACTACGACCGGCCCGCGGTGCTCGACCTGCTCGGGGACGTCGGTGGCCTGCGCGTGCTGGACGCCGGGTGCGGCCCGGGCCTGTACGCCGACGAGCTGCTGGGTCGCGGCGCCGAGGTGCTCGGGTTCGACGCCAGCGCAGCCATGGTCGAGCTCGCCCGCGCCCGGGTCGGGGGCCGCGCCGAGATCCGGGTCGCCCGCCTGGACGAGCCGCTCCCCTACCCCGACGACTGCGTCGACCTGGTGGTGTGCGCCCTCGCCATCCACTACGTCGAGGACCGGCATGCCGCCTTCGCCGAGTTCCACCGGGTGCTGCGCCCCGGCGGCGCCGCCGTCGTCTCCACCCAGCACCCGACGACCGACTGGCTGCGCAAGGGCGGGTCGTACTTCGACCGGGTGCTGGAGAACGACACCTGGGCGCTGGCGTCGGGGGCCCACGAGGTGCGGTTCTGGCGCGAGCCGCTGTCGGACCTGTGCGCGGCGGCGACCGACGCGGGCTTCGTGATCCAGCGTCTCGTCGAGCCCCGGCCTCCGGAGATCATGCGCGAGCGCTGGCCGGAGGAGCACCAGAAGCTCAGCCGGCGGCCCGGCTTCCTCGCGCTGCGGCTGCTCGCGCTGCCGTGATCAGTCCAGGCTGTTCAGCCAGTTGGTGAGCAGCTGGGCGCCGGCGTCGCCGCTCTTCTCGGGGTGGAACTGGGTTGCCGACAGCGCCGCGTTCTCGACCCCCGCGACGAACCGGTCGCCGTGCTCGGCCCAGGTCACCTTCGGCCTGGGCAACGGGGACGGCGCGGTCTCCTGTCCCAGCGGGAAGTCGCGGACCCCGTAGGAGTGCACGAAGTAGAAGCGCTCGTCCTCGATGCCGTCGAAGAGCACGCTGCCCGTGGCGACGTCGACCTGGTTCCAGCCCATGTGCGGCAGGACCGGCGCCTTGAGCTGCTCGACCACACCGGGCCACTCGCCGCAGCCCTCGGCGTCGTGGCCGTGCTCGACGCCGCGGTCGAACAGGATCTGCATGCCGACGCAGATGCCGAGCACCGGACGGCCACCGGCGAGCCGCCGGCCGATGATGCGCGGGCCGTCGACGGCCTTGAGGCCCTCCATGCACGCGGCGAAAGCGCCGACGCCGGGGACCACGAGACCGTCGGCGTCCAGCGCCGTCTGCGCGTCGGAGGTGACCGTCACGTCGGCACCGACCCGCGCCAGCGCGCGCTCGGCCGAGCGCAGATTGCCCGACCCGTAGTCGAGGACCGCCACCTTCTTCACACCTGCCACGCTACCGACCAGCGCAGCAACGGCGTCGGTGATTCCCGCGACGCCGGTGTCCGCCGTTCCACCCCCGTGCGCACGAGCGCGGTCTACGGGGCCGCGGAGTGCGCGTACGTGCGCATCAGCGCGGGTGGTCGTCCCAGGGCAGGACGGTGAGCTCGGGCCACTCCCCCTGCCAGCGCGCCGCCTTGGCCTCGTAGACGTCCTGCGGAGCCAGCCGGCGATTCGGGCGCACGACGAGATCGAAGAGGTCGTCGTAGCCGTGCGGCGCGTACACCCAGGGGCTGCCGTCGCGCGCGACCGTGACGCCGAGGCAGCAGCAGACCGCCGCGAAGTGGTCGATGGCGTCCGCGCAGTCCCGGAACGCCGGCGCCGGCACCCCGAAGTGGTCGGCGTACCAGAGGTGCACCCGCGCCTCGTTGCGGATCTCCACCGGCACGGTCACGTCGGCGAACAGCTCCGCGCCCGCACGGATGACGGCGTCCTCCGCCTCCCACGAGGTGTCCTCGTCGAAGTAGAAAAGGTCGGCGTCCCGGATGCCCGTGCCCGCCGGACGACCGGTCAACTCGTTCCACACCGTCTGGAACAGCACACCGGCGGTGAGCCACCAGTCCCCCACGCCCAGCGCGGGCGCCCGATCCAGGATCGTGCGCACCGTCGGATCGGCCAGCACGATGCCCAGGAAGCGCTGCTCGTCCGCATCGCCCACGGTCGCCTCAGACCAGGCGCAGGATGCCCGAGGCGGACGCCAGGAGCGCGGCCAGCAGCAGCACCAGCGCGAACACGACCTGCGGGGTGCTGCGGTGCGGCGAATCCTCGTCGACGCTCCACACGCTCCAGGCGCCGCCGAGCAGGAAGCCCCCGACGAGCAGGAGGACCAGACCCGAGTTCACCGGTTACAGGGCGCCCTTGGTCGAGGGCACGTCGGTGACGCGGGGGTCCAGCGCGACGGCCTGGCGCAGCGCCCGCGCGAGCGCCTTGAACTGGCCCTCCACGATGTGGTGGGCGTCCCGGCCGGCGTAGAGCACCCGCACGTGCAGGCTGATCCGCGCGTTGAACGCGAACGACTCGAGCACGTGCTTGGTGAGCGACGTCGGGTAGTCCGGCCCGATCATCGGCGTCATGTTCTCGGGCTCGGAGTGCACGAAGTACGGCCGGCCGGACAGGTCGACGGCGGCCTGCGCGAGCACCTCGTCCATCGGGATCGTGGCGTCGCCGTAGCGGGTGATGCCGCGCTTGTCGCCCAGCGCCTGCGCGAACGCCTGACCGAGCGCGATGGCGACGTCCTCGACCGTGTGGTGGGCGTCGATGTGCAGGTCGCCGTCGGCCTGCACGGTGAGGTCGATGCCGCTGTGCTTCGACAGCGCGGTGAGCATGTGGTCGTAGAAGCCGACGCCCGTGCTGATCGAGCTGGTGCCCGTGCCGTCGAGGTCGAGCTCGACGACCAGCTTGGTCTCGCTGGTCTCGCGCTCCACCCGGGCGGTGCGGCGTGCAGGTGCGGTCATGGCGTCAGTCTCCCAGAGTGGCGCACCGAATCGGCGCGGCCTCACCCGGCGCGGTGAGGCGGGTGATCACGACGCGAGCTCCTGGCCTGCGGCGACCTCACCCAGCGCGGTGAGGAAGGCATCGGTCTCGGCGGCGGTGCCGGCGGTCACCCGGAGCCACCCCGGGAGCCCGACGTCGCGGACGAGCACCCCCCGGTCGAGCAGCGCCTGCCAGGCGGCCGGCGCGTCGGCGAACCGGCCGAAGAGCACGAAGTTGGCGTCGCTGGGCACGCTGGTCAGCCCCATGGCGGGCAGCCCGGCGACGATCCGGTCGCGCTGCTGCCGCACCGCGTCGACGGTCGCCAGCAGCGCGTCGGTGTGCGCCAGCGCGGCCCGCGCGGCGGCCTGGGTCAGCGAGCTCAGGTGGTAGGGCAGCCGCACCAGCTGCAGCGCGTCCACGACCGCGGCGTCCGCCGCCAGGTACCCCAGCCGCAGCCCGGCCATCCCGAACGCCTTGCTCATCGTCCGGCTCACGATCAGCCGGGGCCGGCCCGGGAGCAGGGTGAGCGCCGACGGGGTGCCGGTCCGCGCGAACTCGGCGTAGGCCTCGTCCACCACGACCATCCCGGCGGTCGCGTCGTAGAGCTGCTCGATCGTCTCCAGCGGCACCGCGGTGCCGGTCGGGTTGTTCGGGCTGGTCACGAAGACGGCGTCCGGAGTCACCTCGCGCAGCTGCGCCACGGCCGCGGACGGGTCGATGGTGAAGTCCGCCCGGCGGTGCCCGTCGACCCAGCCCGTCCCGGTGCCGGCGGCGATGATCGGGTGCATCGAGTAGGACGGGGTGAAGCCCAGCGCGGTCCGCCCCGCACCGCCGAACGCCTGCAGGATCTGCTGCAGCACCTCGTTCGAGCCGTTGGCCGCCCACACCTGGGCCGGCTCGAGCGCCGTCCCGGCGGTCCGGGAGAGGTAGCCCGCGAGGTCCGCCCGCAGCTCGCGTGCGTCCCGGTCGGGGTAGCGGTTGAGCTCCAGCGCCGCGTGCCCGAGCGCCGTCCCCAGGTCGGCGAGCAGCTCGTCGGGCAGCGGGTGCGGGTTCTCGTTCGTGTTGAGCCGGTGCGCGGCCGGGACCTGCGGGGCGCCGTAGGGCGTGCGTCCACGCAGCTCCGGCCGCAGCGGGAGCTCGTCCATCGAGGTCACGGACGCTGCCGGATCCGGACCGCGGCCGAGTGCGCGGGCAGGTCCTCGGCCCCGGCGAGGGCGTCGATGTGCCCCGCGACGCCGGCGAGGGCCTGCTCGTCGTACTCGATGACGTGGATGCCGCGCAGGAACGACTGCACCGACAGCCCGCTGGAGAACCGTGCGCACCCACCGGTGGGCAGGACGTGGTTGGACCCGGCGCAGTAGTCGCCCAGCGACACCGGCGACCAGGCGCCCACGAAGATCGCGCCGGCGTTGCGGACCCGCGCCGCCACCGCCCGGGCATCGCGCGTCTGGATCTCCAGGTGCTCGGCGGCGTAGGCGTCGACGACCCGCAGGCCGGCGTCGATGTCGTCCACCAGGACGATCCCCGACTGGCTGCCGTCCAGCGCCGTGGTGATCCGGTCGGAGTGCTTGGTCGCCGTCACCTGGCCGGGCACCAGGCCGAGGACGGCGTCGGCGAGCGCCTCGCTGTCGGTGACCAGCACGGCACCGGCCAGCGGGTCGTGCTCGGCCTGGCTGATCAGGTCGGCGGCCACGTGGGCGGGGTCGGCGGTGTCGTCGGCGAGGATGGCGACCTCGGTGGGGCCGGCCTCGGAGTCGATGCCGATCAGGCCGCGCAGCAGCCGCTTGGCCGCGGTCACGTAGACGTTGCCCGGCCCGGTGACCATGTCGACCGGCTCGCAGGAGCCCGCGCCGTACCCGAACACGGCCACGGCCTGTGCCCCGCCGACGGCGTAGACCTCGGTGATGCCCAGCAGCGCACAGGCGGCGAGGACGCCCGGGTCGGGCAGCCCACCGTGGTCGCGCTGCGGCGGCGAGGCGACGGCGATGGACTCGACGCCGGCGATCTGCGCGGGGACGACGTTCATGATCACGCTGGACAGCAGCGGAGCGAGCCCGCCCGGCACGTAGAGGCCGACCCGGCGCACCGGCACCCAGCGCTCGGTCACCGTCCCGCCGGGCACGACCTCGGTGGTGACGTCGGTGCGGCGCTGGTCGGCGTGCACCTTCTGCACCCGGACGATCGCCTCCTCCAGCGCCGCGCGGAGGGTGGGGTCGCACTCGGCGAGGGCCCGGTCCAGCGCCTCCTGCGGGACGGCGAAGTCCTCGTTGTCCACGCCGTCGAGGCGCGCGGTGATCTCCCGGACGGCCTGCGCGCCCCGGAGGCGCACGTCCTCGCACAGCGGGCGCACCGTCGCCAGGACGGAGTCGATGTCGGTGGCGGCGCGCGGCAGCAGGCCGGTGAGCTCCCGGCTTCCCGGCAGCGCGGATCCGCGCAGGTCGATGCGGGCGAGCACGGGGTTGCCTCCGGGATGGTGGGCGGGTGGACGGCTCAGTCGGGAGGGACGGGAGGATCCAGGTGCGCCGGCCAGGGAGCGGCCGACGGGAAGTCCAGCGTAGCCAGCGGCCCGTAGGCTGCTGGGATGGGTGAGCTGATCCCGCTGTTCCCGCTCGGGACTCCCCTGTTCCCCGGCGTGGTCCTGCCGCTGCACGTCTTCGAGCCCCGGTACCGCCGGCTGGTGCTCGACCTGCTGGCGATGCCCGAGGAGAGCGACCGCCGGTTCTTCGGCGTCGTCGCCATCCGGCAGGGCTGGGAGGTGGAGCGGATAGCGCCGGCCGAGGCGCTGTACGACATCGGCTGCGTGGCCCGCCTGCAGATGGTGCGCCCCCAGTCCGACGGCGGCTTCCGCGTGGTGACCGTCGGCGGCGAGCGGTTCCGGCTGCGCGACGTCGTGGTCGGCGGCGACCCGCCCTATCTGCAGGGCGAGGTGGAGTGGCTCGCCGACGAGGAGGCCGCGGAGGAGGCCGCCGGCGACGCCGAGGGCCTGGTGCTGCCCGGCAGCGGTCCGGCGGCCGGCGGGACGGCGGGCCCTGGGACGCCTCCGCCGTGCGACGAGAACCTGGACGAGGTGGTCGCCTCCGTCGCCCGGGACTCGCTGGCCCTGCTGGCGTCCGCCGTGCAGCAGCTGTTCACCGACTACGTCGACGAGGTGGCCGACCTGGGCGCGGGCAGCGACGGCGAGGACGCCGAACGTGCCGCGCTGCTGGCCGCGGTGGCCGGCGACCCCACGGCGCTGTCCTGGCTGGTGGCCTCAGCGGCGCTGCTGACCACCGAGGACCGTCAGGCGCTGCTGGCCGAGTCGGCCACCCGGCGCCGGCTCGCGGCGGAGGCGCGGCTGCTGCGCAGGGAGCTGACCCTGCTCCGCGAGATCGGGGCGGTGCCCGCACCGCTGCAGCGCTTCGCCACCCCGATGACGGTCAACTGAAGAAGGACCCCCGGAAGGACCCCGTCGCCCCCCATCGCTCGCACGCTCGCGACGGGAGCCCTGCGACGGGGCCGACGGCCCGTCGCAGGCTCAGGGCGAACCTCCGGACGGGGCCGAGGGTGCATCTGTGCGGCCGAGGCCCTCGTCGGCGTTGACGATCACGCCGAGGACGTAGACCAGGACCGCCACGAACGGCGCCACCGCCAGCGCCGCGGTGGCACCCAGGTCCAGCCCGGTGGTGACCACCCGCCCGACCTCCGACAGCTCGGCCTCGGTGGGCCCTTCGCCGAGCATCTCGCCGACCAGCCAGGCGACCGCCCCGGACGCGGTCGCCCCGACCGCGAGCGCGCCGAGGATCGTGACCCCGCGGTGCCGGCGCAGCGGCCACGCGGCCAGCCCGGCGAGCAGGCCGACGACCGCCATGACGAGGACGAAGATCGCGTCGTCGGCGACCAGCAGCTCCAGCGACGGCGAGCCGATGACCACCGGCCCGTCCGCAGTGATGCGGAAGTCCGCCCGGGGCGCCAGCACCCACCAGAGCAGCCCGGCGGGCACCCCGGCGCCGGCCAGCGCGAGGGCGAGCAGCACCGCCGGGCGCAGGTCGGCACGCAGTTCCTGCCGGGCCAGCCAGCGGTCGGACACCGCGGGCCGGATCTGCCCGGGCGGGACGAACGGCGGGCCGGGCCGGGTCACAGCAGCGCGACGCTCATGGGACCGAGCAGCGCCTTGATGTCGCCCATCAGCGCCGGGCTCGGACGGACGCGGAGCCCCTGGTCCAGCCGCAGCACCGTCTCGCGGCTGCCGTTGACCAGCTTGAGCTGCACCTCGGTGGTGCCGGGGTGGCTGCCCAGCACCTCGCGGAGCCGCTCGACCACCGGCGGGGTGCAGCGCCCGGCGGCCATCGAGACCAGCACGGGCCCGCGCGCCCCCTCGGTGAGCTCGGGCAGCGTCACCTCGGAGCCGAAGAGGGAGGGCTGGTCGTCGCGGCGGCTGATCCGGCCCTTGACCACGACGATCTGGTCGCGGACGACCTTCTCGGAGACCTCCGCCCACGTCTTGGGGAAGAACAGCACCTCGATGCCGGACTCGAGGTCCTCCAGCGTGGCGATCGCCCAGGGCGCGCCCTGCTTGTTGGTGCGCGGTGAGACGGCGGTGAGGATGCCGGCGATCGTGACGTTCGCGCCGTCCTCGACCCCGCCGGCGTTGATCTCGGCGATCGGGGTGTCGGCGTTCTGCGCCAGCACGTGCTCCACGCCGTGCAACGGGTGGTCGGAGACGTAGAGGCCGAGCATGTCCCGCTCGAAGACCAGCCGCTCGCTCTTGGACCAGTCCGCCGTCGGGATGACGATGTCCAGCGCGCTGCCGAAGGGGTCGTCGGCCGCGTCGCCCTCGCCGAAGCTGCCGAACAGGTCGAACTGGCCCTCGGCCTCCTTGCGCTTGAGACCCATCGCGGAGTCCACGGCCTGGGCGTGGATGGCGACGATGCCCTGCCGGGAGTGGCCGAGGGAGTCGAACCCGCCGGCCTTGGCGAGGGACTCGATGACCTTCTTGTTGCAGGCCACCGTGTCGATCTTCTTCATGAAGTCGGGGAAGTCCTTGAACGCCCCCTTCTCCTCGCGCGCCTTGACGATCGACTCGACGACGTTGTGCCCGACGTTGCGCACCGAGGCCAGCCCGAAGCGGATGTCGTTGCCGACGGCGGTGAAGTCCCAGGACGACTCGTTGACGTCCGGCGGGAGCACCTTGATGCCCATCCGGCGGCACTCGGCGAGGTAGATCGGCCGGCGGTCCTTGTCGTCCTGGACGCTGGTGAGCAGGCCGGCCATGTACTCGGCGGGATAGTTGGCCTTGAGGAACGCCGTCCAGTAGGAGATGAGCCCGTAGGCCGCCGAGTGGGCCTTGTTGAAGGCGTAGTCGGCGAACGGGACGAGGATGTCCCACAGCGTCTTGATCGCGGCGGCGGAGAAGCCGTTGGCCTTCATCCCGGCCTCGAAGCCGACGAACTCGGCGTCCAGGACGGACTTCTTCTTCTTGCCCATGGCGCGGCGCAGCAGGTCGGCCTTGCCGAGCGAGTACCCGGCGACCTTCTGCGCGATCGCCATGACCTGCTCCTGGTAGACGATCAAGCCGTAGGTCTGCCCGAGGATCTCCTCCAGCGGCTCGGCCAGCTCCGGGTGGATCGGGGTGATCTCCTGCTGGCCGTTCTTGCGCAGCGCGTAGTTGGTGTGCGAGTTCGCGCCCATCGGGCCGGGCCGGTAGAGCGCACCGACGGCGGAGATGTCCTCGAAGTTGTCCGGGCGCATCAGCCGCAGCAGGGACCGCATCGGGCCGCCGTCGAACTGGAAGACTCCGAGGGTGTCGCCGCGGCCGAGCAGCTCGTAGGTGGCCTTGTCGGTGAGGTCCTTGCTGATCTCGTCGAGGTCCACCGGCGGCTTGCCGTTCAGCACGATGTTGCGCAGCGCATCGTCCAGGACGGTCAGGTTGCGCAGGCCCAGGAAGTCCATCTTGAGCAGGCCGAGCGTCTCGCAGGTCGGGTAGTCGAACTGCGTGATCATCGCGCCGTCGGCCTCCCGGCGCATGAGCGGGATGCTGTCGATCAGCGGGTGGCGGCCGATGATGACGCCGGCCGCGTGCACGCCCCACTGCCGCTTCAGGCCTTCGAGCTTGCGCGCCTGGTCGACGACCTCGGCGGCCCCCGGGTCCGACTCGTAGCGGGCGCGGAACTCCGCGGCCTCCTTGTACCGGGGGTGGGCCGGGTCGAAGATCCCCGACAGCGGGATGTCCTTGCCCATCACGCCGGGCGGCATGAGCTTGGTCAGCTCGTCGCCCACGGAGTAGGGCCGGTCGAGCACCCGGGCGGCGTCCTTGATCGCGGCCTTGGCCTTGATCGTCCCGTAGGTGACGATCTGGCTGACCCGCTCCTCGCCGTACTTCTCCGACACGTACCGGATGACCTCGCCCCGGCGGCGGTCGTCGAAGTCGATGTCGACGTCGGGCATGGAGACGCGCTCGGGGTTGAGGAACCGCTCGAAGATCAGGCCGTGGGCCAGCGGGTCCAGGTCGGTGATGCCCATGGCGTAGGCGGCCAGCGACCCCGCGGCCGAGCCACGGCCGGGACCGACGCGGATGCCGTTGTCCTTGGCCCAGTTGATGAAGTCGGCGACCACGAGGAAGTACCCCGGGAAGCCCATCTGGCAGATGATCCCGACCTCGTAGTCGGCCTGCTTGCGCACGTGGTCGGGGATGCCGCCCGGCCAGCGCTTGTGCAGCCCGCGCTCGACCTCCTTGACGAACCAGGAGGTCTCGTCCTCTCCCTCGGGCAGCGGGAAGCGGGGCATCAGGTCCGCGCCCTCGGTGAAGGTGACCTCGCACTGCTCGGCGACCAGCAGCGTGTTGTCGCAGGCGACCGAGAGCTCGCCCGGGAACAGCGCCCGCATCTCCGCGGCGCTCTTCAGGTAGTAGCCGTCACCGTTGAACCGGAAGCGGTTGGGCTCGTTGAGCCGCGAGCCGGTCTGGATGCACAGCAGGGCGTCGTGGGCGCCGGCGTCCTCCTTGTGCGTGTAGTGCAGGTCGTTCGTGGCCAGGAGCGGGATGCCGAGGTCCTTGGCGATGGCCAGCAGCGCCGGACGCGTCTTCTTCTCGATGGACAGGCCGTGGTCCATCAGCTCGGCGTAGAAGTTCTCCTTCCCGAAGATGTCCTGGAAGTCCGCCGCCGCCTGCTTGGCCTTGTCCTCCTTGCCCGCGCGCAGCCACATGTTGACCTCGCCGGACGGGCAGCCCGTGGTGGCGATGAGGCCCTTGCCGTAGCGCTCGAGCAGGTCGCGGTCGAAGCGCGGCTTGCGGTACTGGCCCTCGAGGCTGGCCAGCGAGGAGATGCGGAAGAGGTTGTGCATCCCCTCGGTGGTGCGGGCCAGCAGCGTCATGTGGGTGTAGGCCGCCTTGCCCCGGTTGGACCCGCCGTCGCCCTCCTCGTCGAGCAGCTTGTCGCCGAAGTCGAACGGGGCACGGTCGAAGCGCGAGCCCGGCGTGTAGTACCCCTCCATGCCGATGATCGGCTTCACGCCCGCGGCGCCGGCCTGCTTGTAGAAGTCGTAGGCGCCGAACACGTTGCCGTGGTCGGTCATGGCCAGCGCCGGCATCCCCTGCTCGGCAGCCGCCTTCGTCACCTCGGGCAGCTTCGCCGCGCCGTCGAGCATCGAGTACTCGGTGTGCACGTGCAGGTGAGCGAAGGAATCGGACGAACTGGTCACGGGCGGTCGTGCTCCTCAGTGGTCGTGCGTGCCCGGCCGGCAAGGTCTCCGGCGGGCGACCGGCGGGGAAGACCGGCGTGCGAGCCCTCGGGAGAGGTGTCTCGGGGTTGCCCCGATCCTCGCACTGGAAGCTGTCTACGCCGAGGGTCTGACAGGACGTGTCTGACCCCGGACGGACCGATCGGTCACACCCGCCCCGCGTCGCCCGCGTGTCCGCCCGGCAGCCGGTGCGCGCCGTCCGGCTCCGGGAGCGCCCGGCGCATGGTGACGTGCGCGATGCCGGCCTCGAGGTACTCCGGCCCGACGGCCGTGTAGCCGGCCCGCTCGTAGAACCCCCGGGCGGTCACCTGCGCGTGCAGTTCGACCGCCGCGGCACCCCGCAGCGCGGCCTGGCGGTGCAGCTCGGCCAGGACGGCGGCGCCGTGCCCCGTCCCGCGCACCGACGCGTCGGCGGCCATCCGGCCGATCCCGGCCGTGGCCGAGCCGTCGGCCGGCAGCAGCAACCGCCCCGTGGCGACGACGCCGCCGGCGGCATCGCGGCTCACCACGTGCACGGCGGTGGCATCGCGCCCGTCCTGCTCGATCTCCACGGGCACACCCTGCTCGTCGACGAAGACGCGGGTGCGCAGGGCCACCACCTCGGGCCAGTCGTCCGGGGTGGCCACGCGGGCCGACGGCCGGGTCACCAGGCGGGCCTTGCGGCGGGCAGCACGGACGTGGGCACGAGGAGGAAGCGTAGGTCGATGGCGGCGTGCAGCAGCACCGGGAGGAGCAGCGACCCCGTCCCCAGGTACAGCGCGGCCATCACGCCCCCCAGCACGCCGGTGAGCACGATGCCGGCCCGACCCTGGTAGGCGTGCGCGAGCCCGAAGGCCACCGCCGCCACCAGCACGAGCAGCCAGGTCGGCAGGTCGCCGGCGACGGCCGCGACCACGGCGAGGAAGAAGCCCCGGTACAGCCACTCCTCGCAGATGCCGGCGGTCAGGCCGACCACGGTGAACAGCCGGCGTTCCTGGGCGGTGCGCGGCAGCAGGGCGAGCGTGGCGGACCCCGGCGGCTCTGCGTGCCGGCCCTGGCCGGGCGGACGGCGGGCCGCCGGCGCCGGCGTGCCGGCCTCGACCAGCGCGCCGCCGCGCAGGGCCCGCGTGGAGGCGACGACGAAGACGAGCACGAGGACGACGAGCAGCAGCGTCAGCGGGCCGGGCCACGACCGCGGCCAGGTGAGCCCCACCGCCCCGGCGTCCACCCCCGGTGCCGAGAGCCACACGACCAGGGCCAGCAGGGCCAGACCCCACTCGAGGATCAGCAGCCGGCCGTAGAACGAGCGGCGGGCGCCGGGGTCGGTGCGCAGTCGCCCCTCGAAGCGGCGGTGCAGGACGTGGCCGACCACCGGCTCCCCGGCGACCAGGTACACCGCGACGACGACCGCGGCGAAGGCCGCCGGGCCGAAGTCGGTCAGTGCGTCCGGGAGCCCGCTCACGGCCGACGCCCGGGCCGGGTCAGGCCTCGGCGCGCAGGACGGCCAGCGCGCCGGCGAGATCGGACGGGTACTCGCTGGTGAACTCCACCCAGCGCCCGTCGGCCGGGTGGTGGAAGCCCAGGCGCACCGCGTGCAGCCACTGCCGGCTCACGCCCAGACGGGCGGCCAGCGTGGGGTCGGCGCCGTAGGTCGTGTCGCCCACGCAGGGGTGCCGCAGCGCCGAGAAGTGCACCCGGATCTGGTGGGTCCGCCCGGTCTCCAGCCGGATGTCCACCAGGCTCGCGGCCGGGAAGGCCTCCATCACCTCGTAGTGCGTCACCGAGGGGCGGCCGTCCTGCACCACCGCGAACCGCCAGTCGTGCTTGGGGTGCCGGTCGATCGGCGCGTCGATGGTGCCGCGCGAGGGATCGGGGTGACCCTGGACGAGCGCGTGGTAGCCCTTCTCGACCGTGCGCTCCTTGAAGGCGGCCTTGAGCACGGCGTAGGCGCGCTCGCTCTTGGCCACGACCATCACGCCGGTGGTCGCGGCGTCCAGGCGGTGCACGACGCCCTGGCGCTCCGCCGCTCCGGAGGTCGACACCCGGTACCCCGAGGCGGCGAGCCCACCGATGACGGTCGGCCCGTCCCAGCCGGGGCTCGGGTGGGCCGCGACCCCGACGGGCTTGTCCACCACGACGAGGTCGTCGTCGTCGTGCAGGATCGTCATGCCCTCGACCGGGCGGGGCGCCACCGGCTCGCCCGGCGGCGGCGGCAGCTCGACCTCCAGCCAGCTGCCACCGGTGAGCCGGTCGCCCTTGCCGCGCACCCGGCCGTCGACCTGGACGTTCCCGGCGTCGGCGACCTCGGCCGCCACCGAGCGCGAGAGCCCGAACAGCCGCGAGATCGCCTGGTCCACGCGCTGGCCCTCGAGCCCGTCGGGCACGGGCAGGGCACGGTGGATCCCGGACGCGGGCAGGCCGGGAGAGCTGGTCACTCCTCCATTGTGACGGGCCGCCCACCGCTGCCGGCGGAGCCCGCCGACCCGGCGCCTTCCCGGGTGCCGTCGAAGTCGATGCCGCGCAGCGCGAGGACGGCTCCGAGGATCCCGCCGCAGACGATCGCCGAGTCGGCCACGTTGAAGACCGGCCACACCTCGCCGTCGGGTCCGAACACCGACAGGAAGTCGACGACGCCACCGCGCAGGAAGCCGGGGTCGCGGAAGACCCGGTCGATCAGGTTGCCCACGGCGCCCCCGAGCACCAGCCCGAGCGTGACCGCCCAGGCGGTCGAGAACAGCCGCCGGGCGGTGCGCACGATGACGACGACGACGGCCGCGGCGACCAGCGTGAACACGACCGTGAAGCCCTCGGCGAAGGAGAACGCCGCGCCGGTGTTGCGCAGGTGCGTCAGGTACAGCGCCCCGCCGAGGGTCCGGATGTCCTCGCCCGGCTCGATCGTGGCGACCACGACCAGCTTGGTGACGAGGTCCAGGAGCAGCACGGCCGCGGCCAGGCCCAGCAGCAGACGGGTACGCGGCCGCCCCTTCGCGGGAGCGGCCGCCGCACCGTCGGACCCCGACGCACCGTCGTTCGGGCCCTCGGACGGGTCGTGGTGCTCGGACAGGGCGCACTCCTCGGTTCGGGGGCGGACCCGCTCCGGCGCCGCCGCACCCGACGATAGCCGCGCACCGGCCGCCCCCCTCCGGGCGCGCCGACGCCGTCAGGCCGACGCGGCCGTGGCCCCGCCCACCTGCTGAGCCGAGCCGGTGCGGCTCTGCGAGTCCTCCAGCTGCTCCTCGCGGTCCTGGCTCGCCAGCCGGGTGAGCTCGGCGCCGGCCTCGGCGTCGCGGGTGAGGTTCTCCCCCGACTCCGGGTCGAAGACGTGCACCTTGCGGCTGTCCAGCCAGAACTCCGCGTCCCGGCCCTCGCGGATCCGGCTGGTCGCGTCGATCGACACGATCGCCTGGGTGCGCAGCTCCTCCGAGTCCAGCTCCCGGGAGAGGTCGCGCAGGTGTTGCTGGATCGACTGGGGCGCGTCGTAGGGGATGTAGGCGAACTGCGAGTCGCCCAGCCACTCGGTGACGTCCACCCGGGCGGTGAAGGTCGAGCCGAGCGGCCGCTTCGCTTCGTCCACCAGTGAGGCGTCCTCGAAGTACTCCGGGCGGATGCCGACCAGGAGCAGGTCGTGCCCGGCGAACTTCGCGGCCCGCGACTGCTCGATCTCGATGTCGCCGAAGGGCGTCTTCAGGCGGTTGCCCTCGGGCGTGGCCGGGAGGAAGTTCATCGGCGGCGAGCCGATGAACCCGGCGACGAACAGGTTGACCGGCTGCTCGTAGAGTTCGCGCGGGGACGCGACCTGCTGGATCTTGCCCTTGCGCAGCACGCAGACCCGGTCGCCGAGGGTCATGGCCTCGGTCTGGTCGTGGGTGACGTAGACGGTGGTGATGCCCAGCCGGCGCTGCAGCCGGGAGATCTCGGTGCGCATCTGCCCGCGCAGCTTGGCGTCGAGGTTGGACAGCGGCTCGTCGAAGAGGAACGCCTCGGCCTGGCGGACGATGGCGCGCCCCATCGCGACCCGCTGGCGCTGACCGCCGGAGAGGTTGGCCGGCTTGCGCTCCAGGTGCTCCTCGAGCTCGAGAACGTCGGAGGCCTCGGTCACGCGACGGCGCACCTCGTCGTCGGGCATCTTGGCCAGCCGCAGCGGGAAGGCGATGTTCTCGAACACCGTCATGTGCGGGTAGAGCGCGTAGTTCTGGAACACCATCGACAGGTTGCGGTCCCGGGGGGCGAGGTCGTTGACCTTCTTCCCCCCGATGATCATGTCGCCGCTGGTGATGTCCTCCAGGCCGACGATCATCCGGAGCAGGGTCGACTTCCCGCAGCCCGACGGGCCGACCAGGATCATGAACTCGCCGTCGGCGATGTCCAGGCTGACGTCGTTCACCGCCGGGAACCCGTCGCCGTACTGCTTGACGATGTTCCGCATCTCGATCGAGGCCATCAGGAGTCCCCTCGCTGGGTGGGTGGGGTGGTGGGGAGCGGCATGGGGGTGGTGGGGAGCGGCATGGGGGTGGTGGGGAGCGGCATGGGGGTGGTGGGGAGCGGCATGGGGGTGGTGGGGGGCGGCATGGGAGTGGTGGGGAACGGCTCGGGGGTCATCCCTTGACCGCGCCGTTGGTGAGGCCGGCGACGATGCGCCGCTGGAAGAGCAGGACCAGGACCACGACCGGGATCGTGACGAGCACCGCGGCGGCCGCGATGGCGCCGGTCGGCTCCACGAACTGCGACTCGCCGGAGAACAGGCCGATCGCCGCCGGCACCGGCCGGGCCCGCTCGGTCGAGGTCAGCGAGATGCCGTAGAGGAAGTCGTTCCAGGCGATGAAGAACGCGATGATCGCGGTGGTGAAGACGCCGGGCGCCGCCAGCGGCACGATCACCTTGCGGAACGCCTGCCACGTGGTCGCGCCGTCGACCTGCGCGGCCTGCTCCATCTCCCACGGGATCTCGCGGAAGAACGCCGACATGGTCCAGATCGAGATCGGCAGGGTGAGCGACAGGTACGGGATGATCAGGCCCGGCCAGGTGTCGTACAGGCCGATGTTGCGCCACAGGTTGAACAGCGGGGTGACGATCGAGATGATCGGGAAAATCGCCACGATGAGCGCGGTGGACAGGATCAGCCGCTTCCCCGGGAAGTCGAGCCGGGCGATGGCGTAGGCGGCGAACATCGCCAGCAGACACGAGATCGCGGTGGCGATCAGGCAGATCCCGAACGAGTTGCGCAGCGCCGGCAGGAACAGGTCGCTGGCCCCACCGGTGAGGATCAGCTCGTAGTTCTCCCACGACACCGCTGTGGGCAGGAAGCCGCCGGCGTTGAGGTCGCTGGGCGCCTTGAGCGACAGCGACACGATCCACGCGATGGGGAACAGGCAGTAGACGACGATCAGCGCGCCGCCGACCCACCACCAGGTCTTCTCCCTCCGGGACATCAGCCCTCACCCCTCGCCTGTGCCAGGTCGACCTTGAAGCCCTTGATGAAGATCATCGCGATGAGCACCACCGAGAGGAACAGCAGCACCGACAGCGCCGAGCCCAGCCCGATCTCGAGCCGGGAGATGGTCTGCCGGTAGGCCAGGAACGACACCGACTCCGTGCCGTTGGCGCCGGCTGTCATCACGAAGATGCTGTCGAAGATCCGGAACGCGTCCAGGGTGCGGAAGAGCAGGGCGACCATGATCGCCGCCTTCATGTTCGGCAGCGTCACCCGCCACAGCCGCTGCCACCACGTCGCGCCGTCGACCTTGGCCGCCTCCTGCAGCACCTCGGGGACCTGCGCGAGACCGGCCAGGAGGAGCAGCGAGATGAACGGCGTGGTCTTCCAGATCTCGGCCAGGCAGATCACGAAGATCGACGTCCCGAAGTCGCCGAACCAGTCGGTGTCCGTGCCCACCCCCGGTATCCACGCGAACCAGGAGTTGACGAAGCCGGTGTTGATGTCGAAGGCGAACTGCCAGGCGTAGGCGGACACGACCGTGATCACCGCGTACGGGATGAGGATGGCCGCCCGGGCGACCGGCCGGATGGTGCTGAGCGCCTTGGCCATCACCATCGCCAGCGCGAACCCGAGCACCAGCTCCACGAGCACGGTGATGAACGTGATCAGGCCGGTCACCCACAGGGACCGCCACCACAGCGGGTCGCTGAGGATCACGCCGTAGTTCTGCAGGCCGACGAACGACCGGTTGTCGGGGTCGGTGAGCCGGTAGGAGAACAACGACTCGTAGGTGGCCTGCAGGATCGGGTAGGCGGTGACGGCGAGCATCACCAGGAACGCCGGGCCGGCCAGCAGCCAGCCGAGCTTGCGCTCGCTCCTCGCCCGGTCGCTGGTCGTCGCGTCCGGTGCGGACTTCGGCGCGTCCTTCTTGGTCGGTGGCAGCGTCGTCGTGCTCACGAGTCCTCCTCGCTGGCGCTCGTGGGCCGCGTTCGCGGGGCTGCTGTACCCATCGGTTCGCTCGCGAGCTCGCTCACAGCAGCTGCTCCCCTCGCAGCACGGCGGCGATGAGCTCGGCCGCCTCCGGACCGGTCTCGCCCGGCTGCACCGAGCCCGGCGGGTGGTACTCGCGCTGGAGACCGCCGGACACCTCGTTGTAGTAGGCGGTCTGCGGCCGCGGGGCCGCCTGCTCGAGGGACTGGCGGATGGTGTCGGCCATCGGGAACTGCTCGACGACCTCGGGGTCGTCGAACACAGCGGCCGAGGACGCCGGGTTGCCCTCGTTGATCATGTAATAGGCCTGGTTCTCGTCCGTGGTGATGCACTCGGCCGCCTCGTAGGCGAACTCCACGTTCTCGCTGTAGGCGCCGACCCCGAGGTCGATGCCACCCAGCGGCGGGGCGCTCGGCTCCCCCTCGACGACCGAGGGCCACAGCGTCCAGCCGTAGTCGTCGAGCACGGCCTGGTCGATCGTGCCGCCCTCCACGCCGGCGACCCCCTGGGCGTAGATGAACGGCCAGTTCACCATGAAGCCGCCGGCTTCCCCCTCGAACTCCGCGGCCGACGCCGACTCGTTCTCGGTCGAGAACGCGGCCCCGGCCACGCCGGACTCGGCGACCATCTTCATGACCTCCGCGGCACGGACAGCGGCCTCGGAGTCCAGCCCGAGCTCCAGGTTCTGCGGGTCGTCCGCGTTGTCCTCGATCACCGAGCCGCCGGCGGACTCGATGAGCGAGTTCAGCCAGACGGTCAGCGACTCCGCGCGGATGCCCTGGACGCCGAGCTCGACGTCCTGCTCCTGCGCCGCGGTGACGATCTGCTCCCAGGTGACCGGCTGGCTCATGTCCAGCCCGGCGGCCTCGGCCACGGACTTGCGGTACCAGAGCAGCTGCGTGTTGGCCCAGAAGGGGACGGCGACGAGTTCGTCCTCCCAGGTCGCCCCCTCGATCGCGCTCTGCACGACGCCCTCGGTGACCCGCTCGGCGACGTCCTCGGGCACCGGGGCGAGGAAGCCCGCCTGGGCGAACTCGGGAACGTAGATCGGGTCGAGGCTCATCAGGTCGATCGAGGAGTCCTTCGCCGCCAGGCGACGCACCAGCTGCTCGCGCTGGGAGGAGGCGTCACGCGGCAGGATGGCGGTGTCGATCCGGTAGCGGCCGTCGGCCTCCTGGGTGCAGCGCTCGGCCAGCTCGACCTGCCCCCCGTTGTCGGGGTTGTAGTACCAGGTGAGGGTCGGCGGACCGCCGCTGTCCCCACCGCAGGCGGCCAGCGTCCCGGCGGCCACCAGCAGTGCCGCTGCCCCCGCCGTCCCGCGCCCCCTCCGGCGCGCGAGCGGCGGCGCCGGGGTCCTTCCGTGCGAGCGGATACGGCCTCGAGCGTTCGGCATCGGTCATCGCCTCCGTTGGCGCGCCACAAGCTGATCAACAGCGGTTCCCGGAGCGTGGTCCAGGCCACATTCGCTGTCAATTCGAACCGGCTCCACGACGTCCGGAGCGGCGCGATCGTGACCATCTGCGCCGGCGACCGGCGGCTCAGCGCTCCTTCGCGCGGTGGGCGATGACCGACGGCGTGGTGACCTCCTGCGGCGTCCGCGGCAGGACGTCGGCCGCGTACGAGCGCGCCGCCTCCTCCGTGCCGACGTCCCGGCCGGCCCGCTCGGACAGCAGCCACCGGTGCGTGAGCACCTCGTGGAAGATCTCGGCCGGGGCGAGCCGGCCGGCCAGCTCCGCGGGGATCGCGGCCATCACGGTCTGGTAGACCTCCGCCAGCCAGCGGTGGGCCGCGACCGGCTCGGGCACCGGCGTGCCGCTGCCCTGCTCGAGCCAGGCCCGGTAGGCCCGGACGTCGTTGAGCAGCCGCTGCGCCTGCCGCTCCTGGACCTCCAGCCCGGTGAGCCGGAACAGCTCGCGGCGGTTGTGCCCGGGCTCCGAGACGCGGGTCTCCACGCGCAGCCGCGAACCCTCGGGCGAGGTGACGATCTCGATCTCCCCCACGTCGAAGCCCAGCTCGTTGAGCCGGCGCAGCCGCTCGGCCACCCGGTACTGCTGCTCCTCGGGCGAGAAGGTCTCCTCCCGGGTCACCTCCTCCCACAGCGACTCGTAGCGCTTGGGCAGGCTGTCGGCCACGTCGATGGGGTCGATCCCCTCGGGCAGCAGGCCGCCGAAGCGCAGGTCCAGCAGCTCGGCGCCGACCCGTTCCCGGGCCAGGTCGACGTCGTGCCTGCGCTGCCCCGGCGTCAGGGTCGGGTAGCGCTCGACGGTCTCGGCGTCGACGAGGTAGGCGGCCAGGGTGCCCGCGTCCAGCCGGAACAGCGTGTTGGACAGCGAGCAGTCCCCCCAGAACACCCCTGCCAGGTGCAGCCGGACCAGCAGCACCACCATCGTGTCGAGCAGCTGCTCCGCGGAGTGGTCCCCCGGTGGCCGCGAGAACAGCCAGCGGTAGGACATCGAGTACTCGAGGTAGCGGGTCACCAGGATCGCCTGCTGGTCGCCGGGGCGGTCCACGCAGATGCCGAGCACGCTGACCGCCGGCAGCCCCTCCTCCTGGAAGCGGGCCAGCAGGGCGTACTCGTGCCGGGCCAGCCGCTCGGCGATCTCCTTGAGGGCGTACACGTGCCCTCCCGATGCCACGAAGCGGACGACGTGGCGCGAGATGCCGCGCTGCGGCACCTCGAGCAGCAGGTCTGCGTCCCACTCCTCGAGCGGTGCGTCCCAGGGCAGCGCCAGCAGCTCGGCCGCCTCGTTGGCCGGGGGCCGGAAGAGGAAGCGCATGGGCGGTCTCCGTCGCTCGCAGCACCCGTCGGGCTCCGTGCCGGCACGGTGCTCTCGGGGACGTCACCTTCGCACGTACCGCGGGGTCCCCGCACGGCCACCGGTCGCGTCAGTCCGCGCCGGTCACCGCCCCGCTCTCACCACGCCAGGACGCCAGCCGTCCGGCCCGGCTGACCGCCCGCAGCCGGCGCTCGGCCGCCGACCGCGACCGCCGCGCGGAGACGATGAGCGCCTGGTCGCCGCGCATCAGCCGGGTCTCGGCATCGGGCACGAACGGCCGGCCGTCGCGGACGACGAGCACCACCGCGGCGTCCTCGGGCAGCCGGAGCTCGGGCAGGTACACCCCGTGCAGCCGGGAGCCCTCGGGCACGGTCAGCTGCATCAGCTCGGCGTCGAGCTCCTCCAGGGGCGCCGACTCGACGTCGACGTCCCGCGGGGTTACCGGTGCGGCGATCCGCAGCCGCCGTGCCACCCAGGGCAGCGAGGTGCCCTGGACCACGGTGAAGACGACGACCAGGACGAACACGGTGTCGAACAGCCGGCCCGCGCCGGGCACGTCGGCGGTCAGGGGGAACGTCGCCAGCACGATGGGCACCGCGCCGCGCAGGCCCGCCCAGGAGACGAACACCTGGTGCGTCCACGGGATGCGGAACCAGACCAGACTCAGCACGACCGACATCGGCCGGGCCACCAGCAGCAGCGCCCCGCCGACCACCAGCGCCGGCCCCAGTGCCTCGACCAGGCGGCCGGGCGAGACCAGCAGGCCCAGGAGCACGAAGAGCCCGATCTGCGACAGCGACGCCATACCCTCGGCGAAGCCGATGCTGGCCGCTCGGTGCGGCAGCGCCGCGTTGCCCAGCACCACTCCGCACAGGTAGACGGCGACGATTCCCGAGGTCAGCGCCAGGGTCGCGGTCGAGAACGCGAGTACGCACAGCGCGAGCATCGCCAGGGGATAGAGCCCGGCCAGCGGCAGCGCCACCCGGCGCAGCAGCTGCGACCCCGCCCACCCGATGGCCACCCCGATCACGGCCCCACCGAGCAGCTGCCCGACCACCTGCAGCACGACCGCCCACCAGGCGTACGCGTCGGCATCGGTCAGGTAGGCAGCCAGGGTGGTCACGAGCAGGAGCGCCGGCGCGTCGTTCAGCCCGCTCTCCGCCTCGATGGAGGCAGCCAGCCGGCGCGGCAGCGGGAGCTTCCTGAGCGCGGCGAAGACCGCCGCCGCATCGGTCGAGCCGATCACCGCAGCCAGCAGCAGGGCGAAGCCCCAGGACGTGTCCAGCAGCCAGACGGTGATCGTCGCGGTGACCCCGACGCTGACCCCGACCCCGACGGTCGCCAGGCTCAGCCCCGGCCCGATCGCCCGCCGGACGTCAGCCCAGCGAGTGGTCAGCCCGCCCTCGGCCAGGATGACCACGAGCGCGGCCAACCCGAGGGTCTGGGTCAACTCCGCGTCCTCGAACTGGATGCCCAGCCCGCTCTCGCCGAGGGCCACGCCGAGAGCGAGGTACAGCAGCAGGCTGGGGAGCCCCAGCCGGTCGGCCAGGCGCAGGGCCACCGCGGCCACGAGGACGACGGTGGCGCCGAGGGCGAGCGCCAGCGTCACGGTCGTGCTCACCGCTCGCCCCCCGCCATGGGGGCAGTCTCCCGCACCCACGGACCCGCCTCCCGCGCGGAGCAGGCGCCCGGACCGGCCGCCGGTGGACGCGCCGTGCGAATGCGTTTGCCGGTTCGGGGAGAATGGGCCGCGTGAGTTCCCCCTCGGCCACCGGCCCCTTCGCCGCGCTGCCCCCACAGGTCGACCTGCCGGCACTCGAGCAGCAGATCCTCCAGCGCTGGGAGGCCGACAAGATCTTCTCCCGCACGCTCGAGGGCTCGGCCGGCCGCCCGCAGTGGAACGTCTACGAGGGCCCGCCCACGGCCAACGGACGGCCGGGGACCCACCACATCGAGGCGCGGGCGTTCAAGGACGTCTTCCCCCGCTTCAAGACGATGCAGGGCTGGCACGTGCCCCGCCGCGCCGGCTGGGACTGCCACGGCCTGCCGGTGGAGATCGCCGTCGAGCAGGAGCTCGGCTTCGCCGGGAAGCCCGACATCGAGCGCTTCGGCATCGCCGAGTTCAACGCGCGGTGCCGCGAGTCGGTCGAGCGGCACGTCGACTCGTTCTCCGAGCTCACCCGGCGGATGGGCTACTGGGTCGACATGTCCACCGCCTACTGGACGATGGACCCCGGCTACATCCAGAGCGTCTGGTGGTCGCTCAAGCAGATCTTCGACAAGGGCCTGCTGGTCGAGGACCACCGCGTCGCCCCGTACTGCCCCCGGTGCGGCACCGGTCTGTCCGACCACGAGGTGGCCCAGGGCTACGAGACGCTGACCGACCCCTCGGTCTACGTCCGGATGCCGGTCACCAGCGGCGAGTGGGCCGGCCGGGCCGATCTGCTGATCTGGACGACGACGCCCTGGACGCTGCCGAGCAACACCGCCGTCGCCGTGCACCCCGACGTCACCTACCTCGTCGTCCGCACCGAGCATGCCGGTGCCCCGGCCACCGTCGTCGTCGCCGAGCCGCTGCTCGACGCCGTCCTGGACCCCGACGCGCCCCGCGAGGTGCTGGCCAGGACCACCGGCCGCGACTGGGAGCGGGTGCACTACCAGCGGCCCTTCGAGCTGGTCGAGTTCCCCGAGGGCGACGCCCACTACGTCGTCCTCGCCGACTACGTGACGACCGAGGACGGCACCGGCCTGGTGCACCAGTCCCCCGCCTTCGGCGCGGAGGACCTCGCCGTGTGCCGCGGCTACGGGCTGCCCGTCGTCGTGCCGATCGACGCCACGGGGCACTTCCTGCCCGAGGTCCCGCTGGTCGGCGGGCACTTCTTCAAGGCGGCCGACCCGACGCTGGTCGAGGACCTGCAGACCCGCGGTGTGCTCTGGCGCGAGCACCGGTTCGAGCACAGCTATCCGCACTGCTGGCGCTGCCACACACCGCTGATGTACTACGCGCAGCCGTCCTGGTACATCCGCACCAGCGCGATCAAGGACCAGCTGCTCGCCGAGAACGAGAAGACGAACTGGTACCCGGAGAGCATCAAGACCGGCCGCTACGGCGACTGGTTGAACAACAACGTCGACTGGGCGCTGTCCCGTGACCGCTACTGGGGCACTCCCCTGCCGATCTGGCGCAACGACGCCGATCCCTCGCGGATGATCGCCATCGGCTCGCTGGCCGAGCTCTCCGAGCTGACCGGCCGCGACCTGTCCGACCTGGACCCGCACCGGCCGTTCATCGACGACGTCACCTTCACCCGCCCCGGCGAGGAGGGCACCTACCGGCGGGTGCGCCAGGTCATCGACGCCTGGTACGACTCGGGCTCCATGCCCTTCGCCCAGTGGGGCGCGCCGCACCGCAACCGGGACCAGTTCGAGGCCGCCTACCCGGCGCAGTTCATCTGCGAGGCGATCGACCAGACCCGCGGCTGGTTCTACACGCTCATGGCCGTCGGCACCCTGGTGTTCGAGCAGAGCTCCTACGAGAACGTGCTGTGCCTGGGCCACATCCTGGCCGAGGACGGCCGCAAGATGAGCAAGCACCTGGGCAACATCCTCGAGCCGATCCCGCTGATGGACCGGCACGGCGCCGACGCCGTCCGCTGGTTCATGCTGGCCGGCGGCTCGCCGTGGTCGGCCCGCCGGGTCGGGCACGAGACGCTGTCCGAGGTCGTCCGGAAGGTGCTGCTCACCTACTGGAACACCGCGAGCTTCTTCACCCTCTACGCGGAGACCAACGGCTGGGCTGGATCTTCGGGAGACGGGGCCGCGAGCCCGGCTCCCCCGCCGGCCGACCGCACGCTGCTGGACCGCTGGGCGCTGGCGCGGCTGGCGTCGGTCACGCAGGGGGTGACCGACGCGCTGGAGGAGTTCGACACCCAGGGCGCCGGCCGGCTGCTCGCCGAGTTCGTCGACGACCTGTCGAACTGGTACGTGCGGCGCTCGCGGCGACGCTTCTGGGACGGCGACCCCGCGGCCCTGGCCACGCTGCACGAGGTGCTCGACGGGCTCACCCGGCTCATGGCGCCGTTCGTGCCCTTCGTCACCGAGGAGGTCTGGGCCCGCGCGGTCGTGCCCGGGCTGGTGGGCCCGGCCGCCGAGCGCGCCGTCGACTCGGTGCACCTGGCCGCGTGGCCCACGGTCGACGAGGACGCCCGGGACGACGCGCTGGTGGCTCAGGTGGACCTGGTCCGCCGCCTGGTGGAGCTGGGCCGGTCGGCCCGCACCTCCGCGAAGGTCCGCACCCGCCAGCCACTGGCCCGCGCCCTGGTCGCGGCCCCGGCGTGGTCGACGCTCCCCCGCGACCTGGTCGCGGAGGTCGCCGACGAGCTGAACGTCGCCGAGCTCGTGGAGCTCTCCGCGGTCGGCGGCGACCTGGTCGACGTCAGCGTCAAGGTGGACTTCCGGGCCGTGGGACGACGGCTGGGCAAGCAGGTGCAGGCGGTCGCGAAGGCCGTGGCCGCGGCCGACGCCGCCGGACTGGTGGCGGACTACCGGGCCGGGACGGCGACCGTGCAGGTCGAGGGCGCCCCCGTCGCGCTGGCCGACGGCGATCTGATCGTCACCGAGACCCCCCGCGAGGGCTGGACCGTCGCCAGCGGTGGCGGCCTCACCGTCGCGCTGGACCTGACGCTCACCCCCGAGCTGGAGCGGGCCGGGCTCTTCCGCGAGGTCGTCCGGCTGGTGCAGGAGGCCCGCAAGAACGCCGGCCTCGAGGTCAGCGACCGGATCGAGCTGTCCTGGACCGCCGAGGGCGCGGTGGCGCAGGCGGTGGAGGAGCATGCCGAGCAGCTGGCCGCGGAGGTGCTCGCCGTGCGCGTGCAGGCGGGGGCGGGCACCGGCGACGGCGTCGAGGGACCCGAGGGTTCCCGGTTCTGGGTGGTCCGCGCCGGGAGCTGAGGCCCGCGCCCGCTTCCTCGGGCGACCGGCGGCTCAGCCGCCGGAGTGCCTCCGGGCGCGGACCCGGTCGGCGAGCGTGGCGTCCGGACGGCAGGAGCCGCACGGTGTGAAGCCGTCGGTCTTCGCCTCGTCCACCGGGAGCGGGATGGTCTCCTGGCCGGCGAGGTGGCGGCAGCCGGGCACGTGGTAGCGCGGGTGCTCGTCCACGACGAGCACCTCGTCGCGGAGGTCGACGACCAGGAGCAGATCGGTCACCTCCACCTCCTCCACCGGGGGCTCCGCCGTCGTGCCCGCCGTCGTGCCGGTCGTCGTGCCCGCCGTCGTACCGGTCCTGCCGGTCGTCGTGCCGGCGATCCCTGCCGGGACGGAGACCGCCGTGGCCCCGGCTGCCGGGGTCGTCGCCGTGGGCGCCTCGGCAGCCGGTCGCTCCGCCGGGACACCGTCCGGCTCGCCGGTCCCGCCGGGGTCCGCCGGCAGCGCCGGGCCGTCGGCGTCCGTCGCGCCGGCCGGCTCGGGGACTGCCGCGTCGCCTCGCGCTGCCGCGGCAGCGGGCGGGTCCGTGGGCGCGTCACCGCGATCGGCATGCCGCCCGGATCGCACCCCGGCCGGCGCGGCCCCGGCCGTGGCCGGTGCGGTGGTCACCGGGGCCGCTTCCGACGTGGCCGGAGCGGTGCTGACCGGGGCAGCCCCCGACGTGGCCGGTGCGGTGCTGACCGGGGCCGTCCCGGACGTGGCGGGCGCGGTGGTGCCCTGTGCGCGCAGCTGACGCCGCGCGAGGTACAGCAGCACAGCCGCGACCACGCACGCAGCCACGCAGGCCCAGTACAGCGCCGTGACGTCGGTGAAGACACCGGCCACGAACAGTCCCAGGCCTCCGAGCACCAACAGGCCGGCCGCGACGATCACGACCAGGACTCTAGGGGCACCGTCCGTGCGCCGCCCCCGTCCGAGGGCCCGCCACGCCTACGAACGCCACAGGGCTCCCGGACGACCGTCCGGGAGCCCTGTGGCGAACGCTGGGTTCAGGCGCTGGCGTGCTGGTTCTGGCGTGCGTTGGAGGCCGGCTCCGCCGAGCCCCGGCTGTCGAGATCGCGCAGGTGCGACTCGAGGTAGGACCGGAGCCGGGTGCGGTACTCGCGCTCGAAGGTGCGCAGCTCCTCGATCTTGCGCTCGAGGCTGCTCCGCTTCTCCTCGAGGGTGCCCATGACCTCGGCGTGGCGGCGCTCGGCGTCCTGGTCGAGAGCCGCGGCCTTGGCCCGTGCCTCGCGCTCCAGGGTCTCGGCGCGGGTCCGGGCGTCGCCCATCATCGAGTCGGCGCGGTGCTTGGCCTCGGTGACCATCTGCTCGCTCTTGGCGCGCGCGTCGGTCATGAGCCGCTCGCTGTTGGTCTTCGCGCCGCTGAGCATCTGCTCGGCCTGGGTCTTGGCCTCGTTGACGTAGCGGTCGGCGGTCTCGGTCGCCAGGGCGAGCATCCGCGAGGCACGTGCGCTGTCGTCCTCGCGCGGCTGCTGGACCGGCGGCGCGGCCGCCACCGGCGCGGGCGCCGGGGGCTCGGGGCGCTCCTCGGCGCGGGCCTGGACCCGGCCGCCGGCGCTCGAGCGCAGCTCGTTGTTCTCCTCGATCAGGCGGGCCAGCTCGGCCTCCACCACGTCGAGGAAGGCGTCGACCTCGTCCTCGTCGTAGCCCCGCTTGCCGATGGGCGGCTTCTTGAAGACGACGTTGTGCACGTCGGCAGGCGTGAGTGGCATCAGGTCACCTTAGTGATACGGCGGGACTGGGAGGCTGCAAGCGGTACGCCGAGGACAAGGTCCCTGACGCGGCCCGCTCCGGGGAAGTATCGCTCAACCTAGTAGGCGAGGTTCTGGGCGATCCCACGGAGGATGACCACAGCGATCAGCAGCACCATGAATCCCAGATCCAGGCGGATCTGGCCGAGGTTGAGCGGCGGGATCACCTTCCGCACGGCCTTGAGCGGAGGGTCGGTGGTGCTGTACACCACCTCCAGCCCCGCCGCGACGAGTCCGGAGGGACGCCAGCTGCGCGCCAGCACCATCACCCAGTCCACGACGAACCGGGCGAAGAGCAGCACGAGGAACACGAGCAGGACCGACGAGACGATCCCCCAGAAAAGTGACACGGTCCTCGTTCGTCCAGGGCACCTGACGTGCCGCCGTCATCGTGCGCGCGGGCGGGTGCCCGCGCGGGGCCTCAGGACTGGTTGAAGAACCCGCCCTCGCGGATCCGCGCCTTGTCCTCGGCCGTCACGTCGACGTTCTGCGGACTGAGCAGGAAGACCTTCGCCGTGACGCGCTCGATGCTACCGCGCAGCCCGAAGGACAGTCCCGCAGCGAAGTCGACGAGCCGCTTGGCGTCGGCGTCGTCCATCTCCGTCAGGTTCATGATGACCGGCATCCCGTCGCGGAACCGCTCACCGATGATGCGCGCCTCGTTGTAGGTGCGCGGGTGCAGCGTGGTGATCCGGTAGGGCTGCGGCGCGGGCGCGGGCGCCGGGACCGGGTCGGGCACGACGGCGGCGACGGGCTCGCGGACGGCGAGTCCGGCGGCGCCGACCGGGCCGCTGCTCATGGCGCTGATCCGGGAGCCGCCACCGCTGCCCACCGAGGGGGCCAGGCCGAGCGGGCGGGCCGGGGCGACCCGGCGCACGCTCAGCGGCTCGGGGGCCCGGGACGGAGCCGGCTCGGCGGGCTCGTCGTCGGCGTACCCAGCCGGGTAGTCGCCGTCGGCGTAGTCGTCGTAGCGGTCGTCCTCGTACCGCGCGTACCGGCGGTCGGCTTCGGGATGGTCGGACTGGCGGGCGTCGTACCGGCCGTACCCCCGTGCGTCGTCGTCCTCGACGAGCCCCAGGTAGATCCCCATCCTCCGCATGGCTCCAGCCATCGGACCTCCCCCTCTGCTGGCGTGCTCAGCGTGCACGTTCGACGAGCGTCGACGGAATCACCCCGGGGCTCCGGAGGCCCGTGTGACTGGTGTGACTCGTGTGTCTCAGGGCGAGGTTAGGGGCCGCCGGCCGAACAGCGCGGTTCCGACACGCACGATCGTGGCGCCGGCCGCGACCGCTTCCTCCAGGTCGCCGCTCATGCCGGCGGAGAGCTCCACGGCGCCCGGGTGGTCGGTGCGCACGCGGCCCGCGAGCTCGGCCAGCCGGGCGAAGGCCGGCGCGGGCGCGACCCCGCGGGGCGCCACGGCCATGAGCCCGCGCAGGCGCACCCCCGGCAGCTCCGCGACCGCGTCGGCCAGGCCCGGCAGCTCGGCCGGGTCCGCTCCCCCACGGGCTCCCAGCTCCCCCTCGGGCCCGCCGAGGTCGACCTGCAGGAAGACCTCGACGACCCGCTCCGCGGCCTCCCCCGCCCGGCTGAGGGCCTGGGCCAGCGACATCCGGTCCACGGAGTGGACGACCGCACCCAGCCGGGCCACCGCGGCGGCCTTGTTGCGCTGCAGCTGGCCGATGAAGTGCCAGCGGACCGGGAGGTCGGCGAGCTCGGCGGCCTTGCCGACGAGCTCCTGCGCGCGGTTCTCGCCGAAATCGGACTGCCCGAGCCCGGCCAGGGCGCGGACATCGGTCGCGGGCCAGGTCTTGCTGACGGCGAGCAGCGCGACCGTGGCCGGATCCCGCCCGGCGGCACGGGCGGCGGCGTCGATCCGGTCGCGCACCGCGCGCAGGTTCCGCTCGAGGTCGGTCATGCCGGGTCGAGCCACACCAGGCCCGCCTGGCGCCCGGTGACGCCGTCGCGGCGGTGGGAGAACAGCGTCCGGTCCTCGACGGTGCAGCGCGCGTCCTGCACCACCTCGGTCACGCCGGCGCGGCCCAGGATCTCGGCCAGGCCGGCACGGAGGTCCAGCCCCGGAGTGCCGCGCCGGGTCCGCACGGCGGCGGTGGGGACGACGGCGGCCACCTCCGCCTGCATGGCCTCGGGCACCTCGTAGCAGGCGCCGCACACGGCCGGGCCGAGCAGCGCGGTGACGTGCCGGGCCCGCGCGCCGAGGCTCGCCATGGCCGACAGGGTCGCCGGCAGCACACCCCGGCGCACCCCCTCGCGGCCCGCGTGCACGGCGGCGACCACCCCGGCGACCGGATCGGTCAGCAGGACGGGTACGCAGTCGGCGGCCAGGACGCCGAGGACCAGCCCCGGGGTGGCGGTGACGAGGGCGTCGGTACCGGGCAGGGGGCCGTCCTGGGGGCCGGCGACGACCGCGACGCCCGAGCCGTGCACCTGGTCCATCCAGACCAGCCGGTCCTCGCCGACCCGGAGCTCGCGTGCCACGCGCGACCGGTTGGCCGCCACGGCGGCCGGGTCGTCGCCGACGTGGTCGCCGAGGTTGAAGGAGTCGTAGGGCGACACGGAGCGGCCGCCCCGTCGGTCGGTGACGACCCGGCGGGGTCGCACCGCCGACGAGGCGGCCGGTGGAGTACTCATCGACGTCGACCTTACGGTCGGGTCGATCGTCGCTACTGCTTGAGGAACTCGGGGATGTCGAGCTCTTCCTCGAAGTCCTCGTTGGACAGCGGGCGACGACCGTTGATCGCTCCGGGGATCGGCGGCAGCGGGGGCACGGTGATGCCACCGCCGGCGGGCGGCGGCGTCGGCGCCGGCCGGGACGCGGCGACGGGCGCCGACGCGACCGGCTGCGCGGGGGCGAGCCGCTCACCGGACCCCTGGGGTGCCGCCGGGGCGGGGTTCATCGGCGCCATCGGGGGGCGGCGATGCGGTGACAGCCCGCTGGGCACCGAGCCGTTGGACTGGCTCCCGGGCACCGATGCGGCCGCCCCGTCCTTGCGGACGTTGGGCTTGCCGCTGTCGAACCCCGCGGCGATGACCGTCACCCGCACCTCGTCACCCAGGGCGTCGTCGATGACGGCGCCGAAGATGATGTTGGCGTCCGGGTGTGCCGCATCGGAGACCAGCGAGGCGGCCTCGTTGATCTCGAACAGGCCCAGGTCGGACCCGCCGGAGATCGACAGGAGCACGCCGTGCGCACCCTCCATGGAGGCCTCGAGCAGGGGTGAGGCGATCGCCTGCTCCGCGGCCAGCAGTGCCCGGTTGTCCCCGCGCGCGCTGCCGATGCCCATGAGAGCCGACCCGGCCCCCGACATGACCGACTTGACGTCGGCGAAGTCCAGGTTGATCAGACCGGGCGTGGTGATCAGGTCGGTGATGCCCTGGACACCGGACAGCAGCACCTGGTCGGCGGTGCGGAAGGCGTCCATGACGCTGACGTTCCGGTCGCCCAGCTGCAGCAGCCGGTCGTTCGGGATCACGATGAGCGTGTCGCACTCGTTGCGCAGCTCCTCGATGCCCGACTCGGCCTGCACCGCGCGCCGCTTGCCCTCGAAGGCGAACGGGCGGGTGACCACGCCGATGGTCAGGGCGCCGAGCTTGCGCGCGATGGAGGCCACGACGGGGGCGCCACCGGTGCCGGTGCCACCACCCTCGCCCGCCGTCACGAAGACCATGTCGGCCCCCTTGAGGACCTCCTCGATCTCCTCGCGGTGGTCCTCGGCGGCCTGGCGGCCCACGTCGGGGGGGGGGGGGGGGGGGCGGCCCCCCGCGCGGGCGCGGGGGCCGCCCACCGTGACGTCGGGGTCGTGCATCTCCAGCTGCTCGGCGTCCGGGTTTT